>JANQKN010000148.1 GCA_028281065.1 Flavobacteriaceae bacterium
ACTGGCTGAACCCATTCCGACACCGGCAGATCCCGATTGTCCCTTCTTAAAGTTCATGCCAACAGAACCTCCAATGGACATACCTCCATTAAAGTCCCAAGAAGCACCTACTCCTGCAAAAGTATTTTCTGCGGTTTTAACTCCAGCTCCAATACCTACTCCTAAAAATTTTCCTTTATTAAGGGAATACGATGTAGATGCTCCTCCACCTAAACTTCCTATTGTGTTACCCGACACGCCAATTCCTCCATTGAGATTCACATTACCGTTGGTGTCTGCAGATATCCCTACACTTGCTCCTAGATATTCCCCAAAGGGAACGCCTATGGAAGCACTCACCGAACCGGACAAACTTTGATTGCTTCCCCAGTTCATCCCAACACCCACAGTAGCCATTTCCAAAAAGGTTACACTAATACTTACTCCATAGGACACTTCAGAATCTTCGTAGGAACTAAAATTAATCCCTACACCATTCTTCCAATCATCAGGTGTAACAGCAACCGATCTATTGATCGCCCCTGGATTTAAATACCATCCCAAACCTACCCAGGAAGCATCCATATCGGGTGTAATCCCTGCGTGATAAGAAAGGTTTACAGGAAACCCATCTACCGACATAAGCGGTAATACATAAGATAAATCCCCTGTGGATAGACTTACCATATCGGTAGCATCTACAGGTTCAAACCCCGCTGCCTCTGGCGAACTGGGCCCAGTTCCCTGAGCATAGGTAGTGCTAACTACGGTAAATGAAAAAATACTTATTACCAAGGCGGTAATAAGTTTACGACGGTTAATGAGTGGTATTTTCATAAAGCAATATTTATGTGGTTCGTATTCTACTTTATAGTTTCGTTCTAACTAGTTTCGGTTCTTCTTGTATAAGAGAAGTGTCGAATTTAAAATTCACTTCTCCTGTAGAAAGGCCAATGTCTTCAAGGGAAATCTTAAAGAATTCACTCTCCATTAAATCTGTATCCCGAGGGTATACCAAAAGCATGGAAGTAGACCGGCTCATTCCGTACATCCGTGGGTACACATAATCGGTCATGGGGATAGTGTCCCTTTTGTTGGTAAATAGGTGAACACTTTGTCCCATCCTAAAGGAAAGCTGATTAACCATAGCTCCAAACTCATTCCGATCTTGCGGAACCGTGCTAAGGATTTCTTTCCCGTTCTTCGATATTTTTAAATTGAAATAGAGGTACTGATTGTACTTATTCTTAAGTGCATCTACGGCCGCTTTCGTTTCATTTCCTTTTAGCTCTTGTTCCACCAAGAGATCGGTAGGGCGATAGGTAATCGATATCTCTACTCCACTTACCTGCTTGGTTTGGGTATATCCATTTTCTGGGTTTCTCAGGTAGGATAAAAGTGATTGCTCGTCCTCAAAAGAATTCTGAGAACAAGCACTCACTAAAACAACCAAAACCAACCAAAATATGTTTACTGCGATTTTCATTTACTCTGTGCCTTTATAATCTTTGTTCAAGCCTTCCAATACCTTTTCTGTTAGGTCTGTCATGGCATCGGCATACATGATATTTCCTGTACCCCTAGCTCCAAAAATGATTTTATAGCCATTCAGCTCACCATATTCCTTTACATAGTCATTAATGTCGTTAACAACTGTTTGGGTGGCCTTCTGGTCTTCTTCCTGGATATGTTTCTGAATGGCTTGTTGGTAACTTCCTATTTGTTGCTGTTTGTTGGAAAGCAATTCTTGTTTCAATTCCAGTTCCTTTCGGGACATGGAAGACCGTTCTTTTTCATACAGCTTTAATTCTTCCTGCCAATTCCCTATTAAGCTGTCAACATTAGCCTGAAGTTTTTCGGCTTTTTCTTCAAATAAGGTTCGCTCTACTGCTGTACGTTCATATCCTTCCATCAATTTGTTTACATCTACGTAAACCAGCTCAGACGATGACTGGGATTTAAAAATGGAAAATGCACTTACGGCTATGGCTACTATGGCTATGGGCAATGCTAATTTTTTCATGATTTTTAAGTTTTAAAATGTGGTTGAGTACTAAGTATTATTTATTGTTCGCATCAAAATTCTTATCCTTTTATGGGTAATAAAAGGGCAAATTCATAACTGCTTTAATAGATTGTATTACTGTAAGTGGTTCTTTCAAATCCGTAATTCTTCGTTTCGAATTTGGATGTTGAAGGGTACTACAATTAGAAGGGAGGTATAGTACGCCTTAAAGAACAGGTCTAAATTATGTAGTACGGAAACAGGCTCGATCTAGAATATTGAAATTCTTTTTTGAGGGTGTCGACTTTCATGAATGAGCGGAGGTATAATTATCATAAAGCCCTGACAATTAGAAAATTATGTTTCTATTGGTAATATAACCAAAGATTTTAAAGCAAGTACGCTATCTGGAAAGATTAAAATGTTATTTTTATTTAGAAAACAGAAATTATGAAAGCAAAGAAGATAGATGCCTTTACCCTTAACGAAATGCTTATGGTACTGGCTATTATTGGGATTTTATTGTTAATAGCATTACCCCAATTTATGCCGTTGATTGCAAAGACGAAAGGACAAGAAGCCAAAATTCAATTAAAACACATTGCCAACCTACAATCGCAATACCGCTATATAAATTCAAAATTTTCGCCCGATTTCAACAATATAGACTTCGAAGTTCCCAGAACCGTGAAAGAAGGTGGGACTGCAAATTACAGATACGAAGTTATTGAAGCCTCCACCACATCCTTCAAAGCCCGCGCCGAAGCGGTTGAGGATTTCGATGGGGATGGAATTTACAATGTTTGGGAAATCGATGAAAATGGTACCCTAAAGGAAATTACGAAAGATTGATTGCAACACTCGTTAAGATTTGTTTGGTTGCAACCCTTGCCCTGATCTTTTACCAAGATCTTAAAGAAAGACAAGTATGGTTCTTTCTTTTTCCTTTGTTTGCCTTGTTGGGGACAAGCTTATTTTATATGAATGCAAACAGTACGACATATCTCTATGCTATCATGATCAACCTATCGATCGTGATCCTGCTTCTTTTGGTTCTTTTTGCCCTGGCTAAATGGATCTGGAACAAGAATCTCTTAAAAGAAGCGTTAGGTTTGGGAGACATTCTGTTTTTTATAGGATTTGCCGTCTCCTTCCCAACGGTAAGTTTTATTAATTTTTTTGCTTTTTCCATGCTATTCGCCCTCATCATTCATAGAGTTTTGGCGCGCTGGAAATCGCTAAAGCATGCAACCATTCCCCTCGCCGGTTGGATGTCCTTGTTTTTAATAATGGTATA
This sequence comes from Flavobacteriaceae bacterium, assembly GCA_028281065.1. Classification (GTDB taxonomy): domain Bacteria; phylum Bacteroidota; class Bacteroidia; order Flavobacteriales; family Flavobacteriaceae; genus Aureisphaera. The sequence continues at coordinate 3,282 of JANQKN010000148.1, forward strand.
TGCAGCCCATTGGGCCAATCTATATGATGTAATGTACGTAATGTAAATGAAGGCTTTTGAAATCCCTACATCCTTGAAACAACTCGTTAGCTCGAACCAAGCTTTCCACTACCGCATTGTTCCTGTAGAACAAAGGAACGGGACCGTAGTGCTTAAGACCGATGCCGAAGATCTTGGCGCGCTCTCGTCCGAGTTATCCATTATCCTGGATTTTAACTCGGAGTTGGTTCTGGATACTTCAGAAAACATTCAATCGTACCTCACATACAATTACCGCCAGACCACTCAGGTAAGCGAGGAGCTTTCCAAAAACAATTTTTTAGAGCAGCTGTTGCAAACTGCAAAGGATTTCAATAGTAGTGATATTCATCTAGAACCCTATGAAAATCTGTGTAGGGTACGCTTCCGTTTGGATGGGAAACTAAAGGAGCAATATCAAATTCCACTTGTGGAATACCCTCAACTCATTAATCAGATAAAAATCCAAGCTGGACTCGACATCTCTCAAAAACGATTGTCTCAAGACGGTCGGATTACAGTAAATGGCAGTTCCGAAGATTTCGATATTAGGGTGTCTACCATGCCTACCCTTTATGGGGAAAAAGTAGTATTGCGTATCCTTAAGCGAAACGCCGAAACGGTAGAATTGAAGACCCTAGGGTTTAACGAACGGGAACTCAAATTATACCTAGAGGGCGTAAAAATGCCCAATGGAATCGTCCTTATTTCCGGACCCACCGGATCTGGAAAAACAACCACTTTGTACGGTACCTTACGATTACTGAACAAAGAGGAAACCAATATATTGACCATAGAAGATCCTATAGAATATACTCTAAGTGGAATTAACCAAGTACAGTTAAAGGAAGAGATAGGTTTCGACTTCCCTACAGCTTTACGTACCTTCTTAAGACAGGATCCCGATATTATTATGGTAGGTGAGATACGGGATGACAAAACAGCCAACATGGCAATTAAGGCCGCCCTCACAGGGCACTTGGTACTTTCTACCATACATACCAATTCTGCATGGGCCACTATTTCCAGGCTTATCGATATGGGGGTACCGCCCTATCTTTTGTCTAGCACCCTAAACTTAAGTGTTGCACAACGGTTGGTACGTAAACTGTGTCCCCATTGCAAGCAGGAAACCCAAGCAACCCATGACCTGTTTCCAGAAAACTTTACGGAAAAGGATGCTGTTAAAAAACACTATGTCCCTGTAGGCTGCAATCATTGCTTTTTCACAGGCTATGATGGTAGAAAAGCCATCTACGAAATTATACCGATAACCTCAGAATTGGAAACCGCAATAAAACATAACGAGTTGCAGATAGATGACTATCTTGCGACGCATAATTTGAATACACTAAAGAGTAACGCATTGCAAATGATTATTGAAGGTGAAACCTCTATCGATGAGGTATACTCTTTACTCGCGAATTAAGAATATCATGAAAAAAATACTCATTATTATATTATTTTTTGTGGCATTGAAGGGATATGCGCAAGACCCTTCTGCACGCATCAATACCATTCAAAATCAATTGGAGGTATTGAAAGTGGAAGTGCCTGGATTGGAAGAGAGCATCAACATAAATATTACCCAAACGACGCTGTCCAATTTCTTGTTGGCCATTTCAAAGATTCACAACATCAACATAAATGTAGCGCCAGACCTAAACTCCATCACGCTGGTTAATAATTTTTCTGATGTGCCAGTTGCCGATATTCTCATGTTTTTGGTAAAAACCTATGATCTCGATATTGATTTTACAGGAAACATCCTTTCCATAAAAAAATATGTGGAACCCATAGAAGCCCCAAAAGAAAAGGAGATCAAAGCCCTTTATTCGGTTTCCAATGGAAATCTAACCTTAGACCTAAAAGCCGATCCGTTGGACAGAGTGTTTCGAAAAATCATGGATGAAACTGGGAAAAACCTATTGTTTACTCCCGAGATAGAAACCGCTCCCCTCACCATTTATATTAAAAATGTTCCTTTGGATGTTGCGCTTCAGAAAATGGCTGAATCCAACAACCTTTTCTTACAAAAGAATGAGGACGGTTTTTATACGTTCGAGTCTGCTTTTGAATCCAACACAACTGCAGTCAGCAATGGATCTACAGCTTCAAGACCCGTTAGAAGACGGCAAAGCAATTTCTATTACCGGATTTTGGATACCGTACAAAAACGTGTGGAAGTAGACCTGCAGAACACCTCCATAGCCGATGTCATCTACACATTGGGACATGACCTCAACATCGATATTTTTACCGCAACCCCTTTGGACAATGCTGGAACGGCAACCGTAGAAGCCAAGGACATTTATTTCGACCTGCTGCTGGATAAAATTTTCCAAAGCAATACGCCTACAGGCAGTGCAGGTCCCAATGGGAATGCGACCAATACAACAACCCCAAAATTCACATACAAAAAAGAGGGGAATGTATATTATTTCGGGACCGAAAACCAGCTATCCTTAAAGCAAATAGAATTGGTAACGATGATGCACCGATCCGTTCAACTATTGGACGATCCTTCGGGAGGTGGACAACGAAGAGCGGGAAGAAATAGCTTTAACACTGGAAACACCAATTTTATTAACTCTCCTGGATTTAATTCCAATCAAAACCAAGGGTCGCGATTAAACAACAACAATAGTAATAGAGGTTCGTCATCGGGTGGTGCCAAATCCATAGAAGAGATTATCCCCGATGATATTAAAAAGGGATTGGACATTAGGATCGATAAAGAACTCAATAGTTTTGTCGTAAGTGGCCCAGGTGCCCAGGTAGAACGATTTAAAGAATTCATCACCTTTATCGATAAACCCGTCCCTGTTATTTTGATAGAAGTCATGATTCTGGAAGTAAACCGAAGTGCCGTTACCGAAACGGGAATTTCGTTTGGTATAGGTGATAAGCCCGTAAATACTTCAGGGGAATTCTTCCCAAGTGGTAATGTCACCATTGGTGCTAGAGATGTAAATAAAATCATCGGGAATTTCGATAATTTCGGTTCCCTAAACCTTGGCAAAGTAGTCCCAAATTTCTATTTGGACATTAAAGCTATGGAAGCGGCAGGAACCCTAAAGGTAAAATCCACTCCCAAACTTACAACCATAAACGGCCATAAAGCCTATTTGTCCAGTGGGGAGACTACCTACTATGCTGTGACCAGCCAAAGTTTCTTCGGATCCCAGATACCACAGACTTCAGAAATCCGTAATTACGTACCTATCGATGCCGAATTGGCATTGGAAATCCTTCCTTTTGTTTCGGGAGACGGACAGATAACCTTGGATATTCAGGTGCTGCAATCGGCTTTTAATGGTGAACGTGTGGCCGAAGATGCCCCTCCAGGGATTACCAGTAGGGAGTTTTCTTCCATCGTTCGTATGGAAGACCAAGATGTTGTTGTATTGGGAGGTATAGAGTCCATCCGCAAGGACGATTCTGGTTCGGGGGTTCCGTTTTTGGCTAGGATTCCCATTATTAAGTGGTTCTTCAGTAAAAGAAGAAGGGAGGCTACCAAACGCAACCTAAACATCCTAATTAAGCCTACGGTTATAGAGTAATGCGAAACGCTTTTTTATCATATTGGAACTATGGTACCACTTTTTCTGGAATAGAAGTAGTAACCC
>JANQKN010000151.1 GCA_028281065.1 Flavobacteriaceae bacterium
GTTTACCTTTTTCAATTCGTTGGGTGTAAGGTTTCCATAGACAATGTTGGAAACTTCCAAAGAGGCTGTATTGGCCAAGGCTTTGTCTTTCCAGCGGTAGCTAAAAACCTGTTCATTATCGTTAAGCACTAGGTTTAGGCGTGACAAACGCTTTTCTTTATCTACCTTATCATCTGTGGCTCTCTGTACAACCGGGGATGAGGATTGGTCTTCTTCCCAATAAATAACGACATCTTGTTTCTGGGCATGCACAGCAAAGACACCCAATCCAATAAAAAACAGAAGGAGTATTTTTCTCATCATAACAAATAACGCTCTAAAGATACACTTAGTATAGTGGTTTTTTAAACTTTATTTAGACAATTTTTGCAGCTGAATAATAATTTAAAAAGACCTACGTTACAAACTTGGTCGAATAACGAATAACGCTCATTACAGTGCATAAATATTAAAATATTATTGCTCTTTTATCGTTAATTACTATATTGCGAACCCAATTTTTTCATATTTGAAACTATGAACTTAAGAAAGAACCTATTTTCTAAGCTATTTATAGCTGCTGCCGTTATGTCCCTAATGGTAAGCTGTAGCAAATCCAGAGACTACACAAATAGCTCGAGAGCCACGGGTTGGAAAATGAACTCCAAAGAGGGTGGTTTCCAGTATAACCCTAAGGCAAAAGAACAAGAGACCGGACCTGGTCTTGTATTTATCGAAGGTGGTACCTTTACTATGGGTAGGGTTCAAGATGACCCTATGCATGACTGGAACAACAGTCCCAACCAACAACACGTACAATCGTTCTACATGGACGAAACCGAGGTGACCAATCTTATGTATTTGGAATACCTAGATTGGATCAAGCAGGTTTTCCCACCGTCTGATGAGCAATACCGTCGTATTTACGATGGAGCTGTTCCAGATACTTTGGTTTGGAGAAACCGTTTGGGGTATAACGAAGTTATGACCAACAACTACCTGCGTCACCCTGCCTATGCCAACTATCCTGTTGTAGGAGTAAGCTGGGTACAAGCGGTGGAATTCAGTAACTGGAGAAGTGACCGTGTAAATGAATTGATTCTTGAAGAAGAAGGATTTACCTCAAGAGGTGCTCGTTACGACGTAGAACCAGGGCAAACCTTCAACACACAAACGTATTTGAACGCTCCTACCATGACTTATGGAGGAAATGACTCCATTGCACGTGGAGGAAAACGTTCAGAATCCCTAATGAAGAGAAATGAAGACAGTACCAATCTATACGTTCAGCGTAAAGACGGTCTGTTATTACCTGCATACAGACTTCCTACCGAAGCTGAGTGGGAGTATGCTGCTCTTGGTTTAGTAGGGTTAAGAAATTATAACGTATACAGAGGTAGAAAGAAATACCCATGGGATGGACAATATACCCGTTCTGGCAAAAGAAGAACTCGTGGTGACCAATTAGCCAACTTTAAGCAAGGTGATGGTGATTACGGTGGAATTGCTGGATGGAGTGACGATGGTGCAGACATTACTGCAGAAATCAAGTCCTATGAGCCTAACGACTTCGGTCTTTATGACATGGCCGGAAACGTGGCCGAGTGGGTAGCCGATGTATACCGTCCAATCGTAGACGATGAGTTTAACGACTTTAACTACTATCGTGGTAACATCTATACCAAAAATGCAATTGGTGAAGACGGAACCGTAAAAGTAGTTACTGCAGACTCTATTGTATACGACACATTGAGCAACGGTAAGATCGTAGCCCGTAACCTACCTGGTGAAATTTATCAAGTACCTGTAGACGAAAACGAAACGTACCTAAGAACCAACTTCTCTGATGCTGACAACAGAGATTATCGTGATGGTGATAAGCGTTCTACGCGCTACTACCAGTCTTTCAGTAGTGAAGAAGACGATAATCTGGATGATAGCAAGAGAATGTACAACTCTCCTATGCACCGTGTAACTGCAGGGGACAGCTTATCTAACGACGGGCTTAACCGTCAGTACGACAAGTCATCCACAAGAACTACCTTGATCGACAATCAAGTACGTGTATACAAAGGAGGTTCTTGGAGAGATCGTGATTACTGGTTAGATCCAGCACAGAGACGTTACTTCCCTCAAGATATGGCTACGGACTATATTGGTTTCCGTAATGCGATGTCCCGTGTGGGATCCAAATCACAGAAAAATAAGCGCCCAAGGCACTAATCATAGTTTCAACAATACGAAAAACCCTCTGAAGAACGATCAGAGGGTTTTTTTGTACCTTTAAATTTTACAAAAAAACCCGAATCCCTTTGAAAATAGAACAACTGCACCAACACTTTCTTGAAAGTAGCGGAATCTGTACAGACACACGAAAAATAACCCCCAATTGTCTTTTTTTCGCCTTAAAAGGAGATAATTTCGATGGAAATACCTTTGCAGAAGAAGCTCTAAAAAAGGGAGCCAGAAAAGTGGTTATCGACGACCTCCGCTACCATAAAAACACCGGGGAAACCTTATTGTGTGGAAATACATTGCAAATGCTTCAAAAATTGGCCAGTTTTCACAGGTCGTACTTAGGTTTACCTATTGTGGCACTTACAGGGAGTAATGGAAAAACAACCACCAAAGAACTCATTAATGCTGTCCTTTCGAAAAAATTCCGAACCACTGCAACCGTTGGTAACCTAAACAATCACATTGGTGTACCCCTAACACTTCTGTCCATGACCCAAGAAACGGAAATGGGCATTGTAGAAATGGGGGCCAATCACCTTAAGGAAATAGAAACCCTATCCGGTACTGTAAACCCAGACTACGGATATATTACCAACTTTGGGAAAGCCCATTTAGAAGGGTTTGGGAGTTTGGAAGGGGTGATTAGAGGAAAATCCGAGCTGTACAAACATATAAGCAATCACAATAAAACTGTTTTTGTTAACGGGAACGATCCCAAACAGATGGAACTTACCGCGGGTATAGACCGTTATGTTTTTGGAAAAGACAACACCGATTGCCCGATTCAACTTTTGGAAAGCTCGGGAACCTTGGTCATTGGGTATAATGGGCTTCAAATAAAAAGCAACCTTATAGGCATCTATAATTTCCACAATATAGCAGCGGCAATCGCTATGGGAGCATATTTTCAAGTCCCTTCAGAAAAGATTAAAGAAGCTATTGAGGGGTATGTGCCCAATATGAACCGATCCCAGCTCATGGAAAAAAACGGACACCACATTATCCTGGACGCCTACAACGCAAATCCAACGAGTATGATGGCCGCTTTGGAAAATTTCAAACAAAGTGAAGGGAGCCCTAAAGTGATGATCCTGGGGGATATGTTCGAATTGGGTGATATTGCTAAGGAAGAGCACCAAAGTATCGCAGATTTTATAGCGCAAAACCCTTTTGGGCAAGCCTATTTGGTAGGGGCTAATTTTTTTGATGTAACAACCAACTCGGAGAACATCACTACCTTTAAGACGTTCGATGATTTTAAAAATTCCGAAAGACTCCACAATCTCCCCAAAAGCTCTATTCTTATAAAGGGCTCGAGGGGAATGGCCTTGGAACGTGTATTAGAATTGCTATAGCACATGAAAAAGAAAAAACCCGATCAGGTAGTTTATAACGAAGAAGATCAATCCTACGATGCTTCCATAAAGCCTTATGCCACAGGAGTGGGTGCTCCTAAAATAACCACCCCGGATACCATTGCTTGGAAAAATACCAACATAGACAAAGTAAACAAACAGGTAAAAGCCCGTTACGATGAACTCAAGGTTCAGTTCGATGCCCTTATCGAACAATTTGAATACAACAACTTAGTATATCAAGCAAAATTCAATTTTGAGCCCATTGTGGGACAAACCTATCATTTATACAAAGACACCAAGGAACAATCGTTTTTATCGTTAATAGACCCAACCGAATGCAATTTCAACCATTTGGGAAGCTTTCGTTTGAATGCCGATAAAATGTGGGAAAAACTATAAATTATGAAAAATACTATCCTAGCTCTAGCCTTACTCGTTACATTTCCTCTTTTTGCACAAGAAAAAGACTATTCGGAAATAGACAATCTAATGACTACTCTATACGAAGTGATTTCTGGACCTGCCGATCAGGAAAGGGATTGGGATACCTTTTATAGCCTGTTTAACGAAAAAGCTTTGTTGGGTCCTGTAAGAAAGAATAAGGAAGGTGTCGTAAAATTCAATCCCATTATCCCAGAACGTTATGTGGAACTTAGTGCCCCATTAATGCGGAAAAATGGTTTTTTTGAAGAGGAATTGGCTCGAAAAACAGAAATCTACGGAGGAATTGCCCAGGTTTTTTCTGCGTATCAATTTCGCTTTAAACCCGATGGTCCCGTGATTCAACGTGGCGTAAACAGCATCCAATTGATTTTTAAAGATGGGAGATGGTATATTACCCAGATTTTTTGGCAGGACGAAACCAAAGAATACCCGTTACCCGATTGGGTAAAAAAAGACGAATAGTTTTTCTACTTGTCCCAAGGTCCATTTCGGGTAACAGGAACGAAAAGTTTTTCTCCAGAAGGATCATAACGAAATAAACCTTTCCAGCCTCCCATCCAAAAGCGACCTTTGGTATCTTCCAGCATGGACAGGATCCCACCGCTCTCAAGGCCTTCAGTTTCATGAAAATTGGTAAATGTATTTCCGTCGTATCGATAAACACCATGGTGTTCGGCAGCAAACCAAATGTTTCCTTTACGATCTTCGTAAAATCCCCCAGTTTCTATCCCGTCCACTAGCCCTTCTTTTGTAAAGTTGTTAAATACCCCATCAACATATTGACTAACCCCTCCAAACATGGTACTTATCCATATATTCCCTTTACTGTCTTCAAAAATCTGGGAAAGTCTATTGTCTGGAAGTCCATCTTCGGTAGTAATGAACGTAAATGAACCTTCCCCTTCTTCAGCAAAAGGATTGTAGCGAGTAATGCCAAAACCATCGGTTCCAAACCAAATATGCCCCTTACTGTCTTCTAAAATGGTTGTTATCCGCTTTGGGGAAAGCACAGGATCGGGATCCTTCACTTTAGCACGAGGAATGGGAAAGTTTGTAAAAGTCTCTCCGTCGAACTGAAGAACACCATTCACCGTACTGACCCAGAATTTGTCGTTCTTATCTATAATCAAGGCAAAAAGGTCATTATTGTGATCCCCCACTGTAACAGGGTAATTGGAAAAAGAGGCACCGTCGTATTTACTGAGCCCTCCATAGGTGCTAAACCATACATTTCCCGCTTCGTCTTCTACCATGTCATTAATCCTTCCGCCACCAATACCATTCTTTTCAGAGATATATTCCAAAGTATCCCCATCATGACGTATGATCCCATAATGATTGGTCCCCAACCATAGGTTACCCTTGCTATCCTCGAATATATTACGAATCCAATGGCTTAGTTGTCCATCATAGAATATGGGCAACCCTGTTTCGTTGCGGACAGGGTTTGCATCCATCGCAGAAAGCGGATCCATGAATTCAGTTGTGCTTGTAATGGGTTCCTCCACAACTTGTTCTTTCTGTTCATTTGTTTTGTCCTGTCCTTTACAGGAAATGATAAAGACAAAAAACAACATCAGACAGATGATAGCACCTAAATAGCTTCTTTTTTCTTTAAATGGTTTCATGTCATTAATATAAGGCATTTTATAGCATTTTTTTCAGTTAGGAAATAAAAAACCCCAATGCATTTCTGCATTGGGATTCTGTTTAATGTAGGTTTGCCCACTTTAGTGAACTGCTATAAGCGAAAGTGGGTCATACTGGATTCGAACCAGTGACTTCCACCCTGTCAAGGTGACACTCTGAACCAACTGAGTTAATGACCCGAATAAGGCACGCTAAAATACAAATAAGAACCTTGGAATACTTATATCGCCAACGAAAGTTTTTCGGAAGGAGATTGAGCAAAAAGCCTTGAATAATCCATTACATTTTCAATACTGTCCATCGCACATAACTTTTCGATAGCTGCGCACAATCCGCCAAAAAGAACATCCCTGTCGGTGGCTTTTTCTGGCCGCTTGGAATGATGCCTCAATGGCAATGCATATCCGCACCCTTTCAAGAAAGCAGCTTCTATCTGAAGCAACTCCAAAGGAGAATAACCTGCAAATTTTCGACCCAGGTTTTGATGCACCAACCCTACGTAATTAAGCCGCAACGAACCATGATCGTCCGCAAAGTGCTTCCACGATTCGCTATGGTTCAAGATATTGCCCACAGCACATTGCTTACAGCATTCAGGATGCAAGGTTCCCGAATAGAATGCAGTATATAACTTTTGGATAGCATCCTCGAAACGTTGGGGTGTTCCTTTCATATTCATAAGCTTTACCTAAAAATACGAAATTTGAAGTTTTTTAACCGAAAAGAGGTGTTAAAACATAAAGAACTAAATTACTGTGCTTATAAAAGCAAGTTTTGGTGCTCGGATTACTATCGTGATCCCGCTGCAACCACTCCTGCAAATAGAATCTATCCCGATAGGGGTTCGCAGTACCGTGTTTTTTATTTCCTACGCTTACAAAAGCAAACTTTTGACGCTTCGGAAATAAAAAATCCCGATGCATTTCTGCATCGGGATTCTGCTTGATGTGGGCGCGAAGGGATTCGAACCCCTGACCCCTTGGGTGTAAACCAAGTGCTCTGAACCAACTGAGCTACGCGCCCTCGCTGTTAGCGGATGCAAATATAAGGCAGTTTTTATTTCTCGCAAACAAAACCATCAAAAAAATCATAAAACTTCTGCCACTACAAACGTGCTTCCCCCAACATAAATAACATCCTCTTCTGGGGTCTCTTTCAATGCCTTTTTAAAGGCTTCTTTTACAGTAGCGTAGGGTGCACCTTTCAAGCCGTGTTTTTTGGCTGCGGCCATTAACACATCAATAGGCAAAGCCCTGCCTATTTTGGGTTCACAGAAATAATACTGAGCTGTCTTTGGAAACAGTGGCAAAATAGAATCCAAATCCTTATCGCTCACCATCCCTAGCACAATGTGTATATTTTTAAAATTAGATTCATTTTGCAGCTGAAGCATCGTTAATGCCAAACCATCTTTGTTATGGGCTGTATCGCAAATTACTTTGGGATTGTTTTGCAATATCTGCCAACGTCCTAAAAGACCTGTGTGTTCAACAACATGCAACAACCCGTTTTTTATATTTTCTTGCGATATAACCCATCCCTTATCTTTAAGTTGGGCCAAAGCAGCTAAGGCTGTCCGCTGGTTCTTTCGTTGATATACACCCTTTAAATCACTTGGGTAAATATCGAAATCAAAACTTTCAGCAAAATAAATAGGAGCTTTTACTTGTTTAGCTATCTCTAAAAAAACCGAATAAGATCCCCCCAATTGAATTTGACCAATGACTACCGGAATTCCTTCCTTTATAATCCCAGCCTTCTCCCTTGCAATATCTGCTACAGTGGAGCCCAAAAATTGGGTATGGTCCAACCCTATATTGGTTATCACCGAAACTTCTGGCGAAACAATATTGGTGCTGTCCAACCTTCCGCCCATTCCCACTTCAATAACAGCAATATCTACTTGTTCATTATTAAAGTAATCGAAGGCCATCCCCACGGTCATTTCAAAAAAGCTAAGCTGATTGGCTTCAAAAAAGGACTTATGCTTCTTTACAAAGGAACTTACCGATCGCTTGGGGATCATTTCCCCGTTGATCTTGATCCGCTCCCTAAAATCCTTTAAATGCGGGGAAGTATACAATCCTACCTTATATCCTGCTTCTTGTAATACAGAAGCCAACATATGACTGGTAGAACCTTTACCGTTGGTACCCGCTACGTGAACGCACTTCAGCCCTTGTTCGGGGTTCCCCAAATAATCGGCCAACTTCCAGGTATTGGACAAATCTGCTTTATAGGCTGCCTTTCCCACACGTTGGTACATGGGGAGCTGCGAAAAAAGCCAATCTAAAGTTTCTGAATAGGTTATCGCCTAATAAATTTGACTAGTTAACAATCAATCGTTTTACCGCCTTTTTCCCTTCCTGAAGAATCGCCACATAATAGATTCCAGAAGACAAACTGGAGATATCCAATGCTCCTACTGTTCTTTCTTGTACGGGTATCACCGTTCTTCCCAATGCATCGTATACCGACAATTGGAAAGATGCAGATCCTTCCTGCAAGGTAATATTTACTATTTCCGAAGCAGGATTTGGATGCAATACAACGGAAGTTTTAAAAGCAGTATCAGTAACATTCAATACATCGTCTGCAATATCCACTTTATAGGCAGATCGTCCATAAGTAGCCGCGTACAAATACTCATCGCCTTCGTGAATGTGCATATCGGTCACTACCACGGGAGGCATATTGTCTCCAAATGGAGCCCAATTGGCACCGTTATCGTCACTGGCAAAAACACCCACATCGGTGGCTAAGAAAAGATTTCCATAGCTGTCTTTTACAATATCATTCATAGGAATATCGGGCAAGGCAGTACTAAGATCGATCCAGTTATTCCCTGCATCCGAAGTCCTGTACACATGACCTGTATCGTCTCCATAGCGATACCCCGAAAAGGTAACGTAGAAAGAATTTACATCCTCACGGTCGGCAAGCACTTTCGTTACCCAACGATCGGGTAAGCTTCCTGAAACATTGTTCCAATTGGCACCACCATCCTGGGTAATCCAAACGTTTCCATCGTCCGTCCCCACGATGATCGTATCACTATCCAAAGTTGAAACATCGAACGAAATAATGGTTCCAAAAGTAAGGTTTCCTCCCCCAGGGCCATTGGTTAAATCTGGGCTTATGGCTGTAAAACTACCTCCCCCATTTGTACTTCTATATAACTGATTGGCCCCATAGTATAGGGTTTCGGAATTTGCAGGATCCAACAAAATAGGGGTATCCCAGTTTTTTCTTGCACCAGGTTGAGGTAGTATCTGAAAGCTAGCAGCATCATTTACCGACTTTCCTAAGTTTCCATTTTGCGACAAGGCATAGATTACGCTTGTATTGGTTGGGTCTACCAAGGACTGAAAACCATCACCTCCAAAGATAGGTTGCCAATCGTCCAAACTTCCTGTAGTAGTACGAATGGTATTGTTGTCTTGGGATCCTCCATATACTTTATTACTGTTCTGCGCATCTACATGAAAGCGATAAAACTGTGTAATAGGCAGGGTAAGATCTTTTACTGATGAAGCTCCGTCGTCGGAGCTTTTGTAAAACCCACCATCGTTCCCCAATAAAACCTCACCTCCAGTACTTGCATTAAAAGCCATGGCATGCTGATCTACGTGCACGTTAGGGAATGCTACCGACCAGTTGTTACCACCATCCGTAGACTTTTCTACGATGAAGTCCACATTGTAAATCGTGTTTTCATCACTGGGATCAACAAAAATCCCCCGAAACCACCAGTGAAAACCAACATTGGTTAACTGGCTGGAATTTACCTCCACCCAATTGTCACCTCCATCGGCAGTTCTATACACCCCATGGATGCTTCCATTGGCATCGGCATAACGGGCATAGAGCACATTAGGATTGGATTGGGAAATATCGATACTTATTCTTCCTTTTTGAGTAGGATCGGTTGGTAGTCCCGTGGTCATTTCGGTCCAAGTAACCCCTCCATCTGTAGAACGGTGCAGTCCAGATCCCGGACCTCCATAATCCCTAAATTCTGGGCGGCGTTGACGTTCCCAAGTGGCTGCATAGACAATGTTTCCATCGGTAGGGTGAATGGCCATATCTATGGCTCCTGTAATATTATCTACAAACAATACTTGATTCCAAGTAGTTCCTCCATCGGTGGTTCTGTAAACACCACGGTTGTTATCATCCCTAAACAAAGGCCCCATAGCAGCCAACAAAATTGTGTTATCATCATTGGGGTCTATTACTATCTTCCCTATGCTCCCTACTTCTGGCAATCCCTTGCTTTCCCAAGTAAGGCCTCCGTCTTCACTTTTATAGATTCCGTCACCATCATATGCCAAAGAACCTCCTCCGGCATTCACTTCCCCGGTTCCTACCCAAACAACATCGGTATCGTTTTTTGAAATTTCAATATCGCCTATGGAAAGGGATCCAATATCATCGAATATTGGATTCCAAGTGGCTCCGGCATCCGTGGTCTTAAAAATACCTCCAGAGGCAGCACCTACATAATAGGTTTGCGATTGATCGATCGGAATTTCTATATCGGTAATACGTCCTCCGATGTTAGTAGGACCAGCAAATTCCCAAACTGCCGCCAAAGAGCGACTCTGGTTGGCTTTTTTCCATGCAATGGCTTCGGCATAGGCTTCGGTTCTAATTTCGCCCGTAGGATACGCACGCTGCATGAACATAAAATCATGCGGGGTTTCCTTAACCGCAACATCAGATTGAACAGATTCGGGGTTGTTGTTACAACTTGCCAAAACAAGACCCGTTACTGCTAAGAGGATAAGTTTTTTCATAACAAATGATTTTTGGTTAAAGATACTAAAAATGCCTCCTCACATTTTCAAAACAAGTCCCATATTTTGTTTTATGTGTCCTATATTCTCTATACAAGTCCCATATTCTGCCACGAGAATTGCATATCTTTGTATAAACCCATTTTCAACTTCATTGTTCAAAGGAATCCTTTACATCTTAATCGCAACATTCTCGTTCGCTTGGATGAATCTTTTGGCACGATACCTTTCCGAAATGCACCCACTACAAGTTGTCTTTTTTAGAGCTTTTGGGACTTTCGCATTCATATTCCCATACATGTTGTACAAGCGGATCCCTGTAGTGGGAAAGGAAGTTTTTTGGCTGAGTGTAAGGGGTGTAATCGGTTTTATATCGCTAGCGGCCTTTTTTATGGTAATACAACGCATTCCATTGGGTTCTGCCATATCCATCCGCTACATAGGTCCTGCTTTTAGTGTGATATTGGCTGTTATTTTTCTGAAGGAAAAAGTAAAATATCTGCAATGGATAAGCCTGCTTATTGCCATTGCGGGGGTTTTTGTTCTAAAAGGGGCCGATCTTCGTATTGATGAATTTAGTTTCTTTTTAGCCATACTCTCTGCTGTATTGGTTGGAGCAGTATTTACGCTTATACGGTACCTGGGACCCAAGGAACATGCTCTTACCATTATCAACTACTTTATGGTAACTTCTATAATTGGCAGCTTGTTTTTTATAGGCAACTGGAGAATGCCCATAGGGAACGAATGGCTTTGGGTGATCCTTATCGGAATTTTTGGAATGATAGGACAGGTTTTTATGACCCGTGCTTTTCAATTAGCCGACACCAATACCATTGCCCCATTCAAATACATGGAATTGGTCTATGCATTGGGATTGGGACTTATTTTTCTAGACGAAGAGCACAGCTACATGGCCTTATTGGGAATGCTGCTCATTATTATTGGAATGGTGCTTAATGTTTATGTAAAAAAGAAAGCAAATCCCCCTAGCAAAGACATTTAGTTGGAAAGGGTAAAATTGTAGATAATCTTCCCAATTTGTTTAGCCGGTGCATTAGAATCGGAATTAAAACGGGTTGCCAAAGCAGCTCGCTTGGCAGGCTCCAACAAACATCTTGAATTGTTGGTAGTTCCACGAACCCCTGGTGTAGCACTAATAACCTTACCTGTACGATCCACCTCGATACTAACGACTACTTTACCTGCTTCGTTACAGTCCTGGGTTTTCTTGACCTTGTTCAATGCTTTTCTACCGCCTAACAGATAGTTTCCGTCACCATCCAGTCCCATACCTGTTCCGTAGTAACTCTTGGCGTTGGGGTCACCATTGGGATCTCCTTTATCACCATCTTTATTGTCATCCCCTTCCCCACTTTGGGATTTACCATCCTTTTTGGGTCCATTGATTAAACTGGATAAAGCATCGGTAGTGGATTTATCGGGTTTGGGCTCCACTTTTTTGGGAACCTCCTTTTTTGGGGTTTCCTTCGGGGTTTCCTTTACTTCTTCTTTTTTCTTCTTTTCCTTTTTGATTACTGGCGCATCCTCGCTATCCTGTGTGACCACTTCTTCCTTTATTTCGGATTTGGTTTCTGGCACAGGCTCTGGCGTAGTTTGCTTGGGAGCACTTTTTATGGGCTGTGTGGGTTGCACATTCCCCTTTCCGTAGTTGGTGGTCCCAAAATTAACGGCAATTCCATTTTCTGGTGGTGGATCTAGATAGGTGAAGCCAAAAAAAAGCAGAAGCAAGAGGATCAAGACGTGCAAAATCACGGTAATCGTCATACTTTTTCTTTTATGTTTTGTATCCACTAAACCCATGGAATCTTATTTTTTAAATAATCGTCACAAATTTCATACCCAACCGTTAATTGGGGCGTACAGCCAACACTACTTTAAAGTCGTTCTTATTGGCTATATCCATTACAAAAACCGCATCTTCAATCGGCACACCTTCTTCGGCCCTTAAAATAATAGTAGGCTCTTCCTGTCCCGCCAATATGCTTTGCAGTTCTTTTTCAACACCATATTCACTTACACGTTCCTTGTTTACATAATAGGCTCCGTCCTTGGTGATGCTAACCGAAGCTTTTTGCTTATTAGTAGACTTCCCTTTAGCCTTTGGTAAAATAAGGTCCAAGGCATCTGGGGTTACGGTGTCAGAGGTCAATAGAAAAAAGATCAATAGCAAGAATACGATATCGGTCATGGAACTCATACTGAATTCCGGGCTTACTTTATTTCTACCTCTTAAATTCATTAGGCAGGTTCATTTAATAAATCCAAGAAATCTACAGCTGTAGCCTCCATTTGGTGTACTATCTTATCGGTTTTCACAACCAAATGATTGTAGCCCATATAGGCAATAATACCCACAATAAGACCTGCCACAGTTGTGGTCATGGCCGTATAAATACCTTCGGCTAGACTTCCCATCTCTGCTTGCCCACTACTAGTGGCCAAT
>JANQKN010000164.1 GCA_028281065.1 Flavobacteriaceae bacterium
TGGCCAATGAAAACTGCAGTGTTGGGTTTATATCGATTCTCATGGCTTCTTTGGGGTTTTTAGATTGCGTAATTGGTTATAGGGGCTACACCTTTCTACAGCTTCCTTTTCTTCCTCGCTCATTTCGCCATACAATTTGCATCCTGTCCCGCCCAATTCTTTCATTCGCCTTTCAAATTCTTCCATGGATTTTTTATACTTTTGGGGGTCATCAATTTTTTCCCCGCTTATTGAGCTTATAGCTCCATTCAGTTTTTTAGAAAATTGTGGTAACTCCATGATTTGTATTTCTAGTTAGATTTGATCATTCCTTAAAAAATGTTATATGTCTATTTTTAGTGACCTTGGTAATGCGCCTAAAGACTTAAAGTCTATGTTAATACCCTCTATCCTGATTCCATTCTGGTACATAACCTTTTATATCTTCCATCCCGTTTTTTATCATGACAATGAGTTTATTTTGATACTTTCATTCTGTATTTGCTTAACCATATCATCTTCCATGGTAGGAACTTTTTTTATGTCTTATTCCGAGGACACATCAAAACTGTTCCTAGATGAGGATAATTTGAGAAGATCCACTTATGCCTCTTTAATCATTCATGCTGGGTTAATCTTCGCTGGTTATACCTGGAGTTTAATTTTCCATGAAATATTTCTATTTTATTCATTTTTAATTACCTACTTTGTCCTACTTATTTTGTTTCTGGTTATTGTTGTATTTTCTAAGTCTCCTAAGAGTAAAATACAATGAGGTATGGGAGCATATAAAGTATCAATAATACAATCACATGGATAGGCAGGTAACGAAAGTCCCAAAAACGTAAAGCGTTAAAAAACCGAGGGAAAAACCTTCTAATGGTAAAAAAAACCAAAATCCAAAAACACGCAGTTACCAAAAGGAAAATAATCTCTGTTAATTCGACTGATTTTGTTTGTGTGTGTATCATAACTTATTTGATTTTCACTTTTTAATTGAATTTGCACTATATTTTGTTGCCGTTGCCCTCTAGGTATTTTAAAAGGTGGTATTCCGATACCCTGTCTGGGTTTCTTTCCGATAGTGGCAACAGTCCTGCATCAATACGCGATCGCACGGTGCGGGGATCCACTTTCATTTTCCCGGCTATTTCCCTGACACTGAAAAGGTGTTGTTTCTGTTCCTTTTCCTGATATGCCTTAACAGCTTCACGGGCCACATCCAATAGGACATTTTTTAATTTTTCTTCTGTGAATGATATATATGTTACTACGCCCATACCATTTGTTTTTGATTCATTAATCTTGTTGGAAAAAAGAGGAAGGTGGCACGTGTTTTGTGTATAAATTATTAACCATTTTAAATTAAACTTCTACATGAAAACACTTTTGTCAACACATGCCAATAAAGGGTTTACGACTTTTCCATTTCGCTTAAACTTTGCTCCATTTGCCTTTTCCTCATAGCAATAAGCCCCGTAACTGCTTCCTCTATATTTTTATCGTCTAATATGTATTTGAACCATCTGTAGATCGATGATCGCTTTCTGTTTGTAATGGATTCTAGCTTTTTTAGATCACCATGAACAAGCTGTTTCCTTAGTTCTTCACGATCTACGACGGTATTTGAATTATTATTCATAATTTTAGAATCATTTTGATTCAATCTGAATCGTTTTGAAGCAAATATAGATTATAATTCTAATATTATCTAATTTATTAGACTTTTTCTCTATTTATAATTGCTAACCCTCTGTATATGAAAACAAAAGAAAGAGTAAAAGAATTAATAGATTATCTAAAAATCACTCAGACGAGCTTTGAAAAGTCAATCCAGGTATCTAACGGATATGTAAACAGTATAAAAGGAAGTATAGGGCCTAGTGTTTTAAATCGTATTTTAGAAAAATACCCCAATATTAGTAGAGACTGGATTATGTATGGAGAGGGTGAAATGTTAACTGGGGGAATTCAACATATCGGTAAAAAGGATAAAACCAGTAAATTGTATTTAGAAAAAGGAGGTATTAAAATTTACTTAGAGGAAATAACATATTTTATAGCTAAAAATCAGGATGAAGCATTAAAAGATAGATTATTAAGTAATATAATCGAAGAAAAAGTTTCAAAAAAAATAGCTGAGATTATGAGTAGTAAAGAAAATTTTGAAAATTGGCTAAAGAGGGAATAAATTGATCTGATGAACAAGATCCAAATACAAGGATCGTATCATCTCTTTTTGGTTCTTTATAGATTGTTCTTGTTCTTCTGCAACTTTAGAGTAATCATTTCCAATTTCCGTTAGTACATCCCTCGGAAATATGTTTTTATAGAACTCTTCATTTTTTTCTTTCTCACTCATTTTCCCTCCCCTTTTTTAATGCTATTCTATAGTTCTTAATATATTCCTCTTCTTTTTCGGGCCCAGCAATCTCCTTCCCTTTAAAAACTATAAATCTAGACAAGGCGGCTATTATATTCAACAGTTTTCTTTCCGTTGTTCTTATAGCCTTGTGCATTTGTACCATAAGAAATGTAGAAATCATTGAAATAAAAGCAAGCATAGAATAGTACTGGCCGTTTGTGAAGTCTCTAATTGAAATTAATGTATATGCAAGGTAAAAACAACCAATTGCAATTAACAAAGCAGAAATTATACTTAGAATTATTTTATTGTCTTTTTCCAATCTTTTAGAAAAACTAAAAAAGCCTAATCCAAGGAAAAAAGGAAATAGTGACCATCCAAGAGAATCCAAAAAAGAAGACATCCACCTCCAATGTAGAATGCCTTCTTGTCCAGTTTTACTAAAAAGATGTAGGAAAGGGCCGAAAAACCCCATTATAAAATAGATAATTCCGCTACTCCTCGTTATCCGGAATACCGTTACAATTCGTGTCGTTTGCTGGGCAATTTTCGTTTTTTTCTGTTTGTTGTTCATCTTCCTGTAATTCTGCTGGTTCACAACTTATTGTTGTAAATGTGGCACAAAAAACAAATACTAATAATAACGCTAAACGTTTCATAATAAATAATTTAAAGGTTAATAATCCTAAATTAAATATTATGATACCACGATCGCGGTTGTATACCAGAAGATGTTAAAGAGTTATTAACTTCTAATGTCTACACTGGGGAGAATGTAAACATAAGGTTTTTAGCGATTTTAAAGTTATGGTTTTACCGTAATTAATCAAATTTTAATCACATAAGATAAAATAATAGCGAATAAAGCCATTTCAAGGGGTGTTAAACCAAAAAATGGGGAATTATGACCCTAATGCTTAAATCGCTCATAAATTACCTGTAATCGCCCCTCAGTGGCATAAACTAGCTGTTCTTTCCCTCGATTGTTTATATACCAGAAAGCAAGTCACAAAAAGCCAGAAAACACATTATAAAGCCTTTTTACAGGCTATTTTCATCAATTTTAGGCAATTCTGTAACTTTTTAGCGGTTCTGTACCCATTCTGTAACTTTCTGTAACTTTGTAACTTATTGAAAAACAAACTATTAATATGCTAGGTTACAGAAATACAGAATTTTCTATACTATAGAGTAAAGAATCAATAGTCATATATAAAATATATAATAAGGGGAAATTGTAACTAAGCGATAAAATCCATCGAATTTTACACGCACCATTCCTACAAAAAATCGATGGAATTTTTAGCGAAAAAAATTAGTGTGAAGAACACGGGAAAAAAGATCGTTATGGATCGATTTTATGCACATAATTCTGTAACTTATATCAAAAACCCTGTAAAGCATTATATTTATTAACTTCATCGCAATATTACTTTTTGTAACCTAGTTACAGAATTATAAAATTCAAAATAAATTAGGCTCTTTTTAATTGTAATTTTCTGTATATCAAAATGTTACATGCTGTAATTTCTGTAACCCTAGGTCAAAAAAACGCTGGGAACCCCAGTAAATATGTTTTTCAAAAAGTTACAAAACTGTAACCCAGGGGAAAAATCCACTAAAAGGGATCTCTTTTATTTTGTTACAATCCTGTCCCTATCCCTGAATTCTAATTCATTTTTTTACGTTTCTTCCTACAAAAAATACAGTCGTTTTCCTACTTTTTAAAACACACACTTTTTCTCTTTTTTTTCTTTTTTTGTTCAATTTTTAATGCAAAATGGGCTAAAAATGTTTTGCTCAGCATGTTTTTGGGGTCGTATGGGCCAACTTTTGTAGCAAAATGAGCGAAAAAATACAGTAAATGCATCTTTTTTTGGGTCCACCGGGTCCATTTTCCCCAAAATTTACCCCTTTGGTTATGGGTATAAAACCGATGTTTCTAATTTAGAGGGGAGGGAGGGGAGTGCAAACGGAAATAATCGGGCCTTTTTGTTTAAGCGCCAGCTTTAAGCCCCTTTTCTTTATAGTACTCATCATAGTGCTTTTTTAGATTCTCTGCGTGCTCCTTAGGGGTAATCTTGATGTATTCCAAAAAGCTCTTTATAGTCTTGTGGCCGGTTATTTTCATTATCGATAGGATAGGGAACCCCATGAGGTAATGGTTGGTTGCGAATGACCTCCTGAAGGTGTGGGAACTGACCAGTTTGTATTTGGGATAAACACCCGACTGCTTCCGCTTGGTTTTGGGGTCCATAAGGAAACCCTCACAAAGCGCATCCAACCCGGCCATTTCGCAAACCTCCTTGACATATAGGTTTAGTTTTACATCCGATATCCTCCTTGGCATCCCCCGGACCCTCAACACCTCTTTAACATGGGGGTGGAGGGGGATTATTACCTTTACTGCAGTCGAATCCCTGGTCTTACTGGGCACCACCTCTATATAGTCCTCCTCCGGATCGATTTCAGGTAATGAGAGAAGGTCGCCACCACGAAGGCCGGTCCACACACCCAGGATCGACCAGTCCCTTACATTTTGCAGCCTATCGCTTTGGGAAAGATCCATGCCGGCCAGGATATCAATGTCGCTTTCG
Organism: Flavobacteriaceae bacterium; assembly: GCA_028281065.1. Taxonomy (GTDB): domain Bacteria; phylum Bacteroidota; class Bacteroidia; order Flavobacteriales; family Flavobacteriaceae; genus Aureisphaera. The sequence goes on from JANQKN010000164.1 coordinate 4,942, forward strand.
TCTAGGTAGACCGCTGGGGAGATTTCCCGCATTACGGTGAATGTCCTTTTATTGACGTCGCCGTGTACCTTGTTCCCCTCCCTATCAGCTTGGTTTAAGAAAACCTTGATGTTCTTTATAAGGTCCCCGGTATAGGTTATGGAGTATTTTTCGGTATTCCTGCAGAATTCAACAAAATCATCGTAAACCAATTGTGTAAAGGCATTCAAGGGTATCTTTTTCCCCGTGTGCTTTTCGTAGTCCAATACCCTATTGAGGGTTTTGTTGTATTGCTTTATTTTGGACTTGCTGTATTCTTTGTTGGTGTTTTTGTTGATCATGCCGTCCCTGGCCCTTTCGATAAAGTCCTCTACGAAATCGGTATATAACAGGAACCTCTTTTTCGTAAGATTTCTCCTTTTCCGTCGTTTAGAACTATCACCGAACTTTTCATCAAACCTTTCCTTTAGGTATTGATTGTTCAACAGTATTTCTTTGTCCAGAGCCTCATCGATTACCTTCAATAAATAATCGTTGTATTTGGTAATGTTTGTCGTGATTTTTTTTAATTTTGCCCCTTTCTTCCCTTTCTGTACATTGGGGAGCTTACTTTGAAAATTCCAATCCGATGGATGGATTTTTTCGGAGGTGGAATATTTAAAATTGGATTTATCGTTCTTTGTCTTGTATTGTATGATTATAATAGACTCCTTATCTTTTTTGGGCTCTTTTAGGTAAAAATGCATGCACTAAATATTTACCACTAATATATAAATAGTGGTAAGATTAGTGGTAAGAACTATGGTATTTTCATGCAAATAACGCAATCATATACATGCATCGACATCAACACATATGGGCGTTCAAGGCGCTAAACTTGGGAGATCAGGATACATTTGGGTACATTTTTTAGTAGCCCCAGCCAGGTCACCAAAAGTTTAGAAAAGTCGATGCGCAATGCTCGACTTTTTTTGCTTAGGCACTTACCGAGGTGCTGGAACTGGTAGACAGGCATGGTTGAGGGCCATGTGTCCATTAGGGCGTGTGGGTTCGATTCCCATCCTCGGTACGACAAAAGACTGTTCTGAAAAGAACGGTCTTTTTTGTTTTAAAGAAGTGAATCCTAATGAGAAAACGGAAAAAAAACACAGGCTCTCCTAGAAAACACATCAACCTACATAGCAGTATTCTCGTTGCCCTAAAATTCCTATATTTGAGTACTCCCCTTTAATTTTTCGATTAAAACGAGGTCGGAAAATCTGCATTTTATTTTTTAATAAAAATTACAATATGTCTGTCATTAGCAATATTGAACGTTATGCGAAATTAATCCCGATTGGGGGTGTTATGCTTATATTTTTTAGCTCTATTAAACTAGTTTTTTATTATTCCAGATTTAATATAACTATTACGGATTACTTAACAATTAAGGAATATGCAACTCTTTTTATGAAGGACACCATAGTATTGGTTTTTTTCTTTTCATATTTATTGCTATTTGGCTTAGCAAAAAAAATATCAAACTATAGTAAAAGATTAGCATTTGCAATATTTCAGGGTTTCAAAACGGCTATACCTATAAGTAATGCCATATTACTTATTCTTTACTCAATTTTTTTTATAAAAGGTAAGATCGAGATAGGTCGATATATTTTTTTAATCACCCTTATCGCAATGATGATGATGATGATCTGGTTATACCTTTGGTGCCTTAACAAAAAGTATAAATTTCATATATTTTATTTATTTATTGTCACCTTGCTTATTTATTCTTTTGGAAGTGGAGTTTCTGATGGACTTACTGTTACTAATGGTGAAAATAGACACTGCTACACGGTTTATTTAAAAGAATCGACTTTATGGACTGATGATGATTATCGTTATATCGGCAAAACAGACGAATTTATTTTTTTCTATGAAAAGTTATCAATGAAAACAACCATTGTGAAAAGTTCAGATTTAATAAAGATGGAGGTTTACGAAAAATGAGGCATCACCTTTACTTTGTCGACAGTAAATCAGTTGGCAACCCGATTCCAAATATCAAGATAGATCTTCCACTGCCCTTCCATTTTCTTCCAAACAATTACATACTTCCCACGCCAGCGGGATTCTTTGTCATTTTTAAGGGTCTTTCCCTCGTAATAACCATAATCGTAAGCCTCATCCCCGATGATCTTGATCTCTTCCGGAAATATTTTATGGTAGGTGATCCGAGTCCCTTCGGGAAGACGCCAATAATCCACGATAGCTTCCCTCCCACTAATGATCTCTTTGTTGTTTGGGAATATCTTGGCATCTTCGGTATAAGCAGCTCCCAAGTTCCCATAATCGGCATTGATTACATATTGGGAAAACGCTTCAATGTTTTTTAAAATACTATTTATTTCCGTTTCATCACCACTGTAGTTCTGTGTATAGCCCACGGAAATCGTCATAAAAAGAAAAAAGTAAAGGATCAGTTTTGGTCTCATAGTATTATAAGTAACGGTTTGTTTTACTAAAAGTATATAAAATTGATCGTAGTAATGGGTAACAATTTTCGCTTAAAGGGATATACCTATGAAACCACCAATGAAACATAAAGTAAATCCACGCAAGAGATGGGTCCCTAAAAAGAAACATTGGCACAAAATAACAGCATATGAAGCATTGAAACTCTAAAGCTTAAACAAACAATATTGTTTATTATTTATTTAAAAAAATTAAACAAATTCTATTTTTGGGAGTTACTTTTCATTACCTTTGACTGTAACGAGCGCGAAACTATATGTTTATAAAGACGCAATTCAGTATTAAAGATCTCGAGAATCTTAGCGGGGTAAAAGCCCATACCATCCGTATTTGGGAAAAAAGGTATAACCTGCTCGAACCTGCCCGTACCGATACCAACATTAGGAAATACGACCTCATCAACTTAAAGAAGTTATTGAACATTACGTTGTTGTACAACGAAGGATACAAAATATCCAAAATAGCAGGCTTTAAGGAAGAAGAGATTACCAAGCTTATTCATAGTCTTTCCAAAAACAACAAAGAAGATTTTGCCCTACAAGCCTTTAAAACGGCTATGTTCGATTTCGACCGAGCCCTATTCAACAAAACCTATAAAGAGCTGGCCAAAACCAAAAATTTTAGGGAAATCTTTTACGAAGTTTTTTTGCCACTACTTCATGAAATAGGGCTGCTTTGGCAAACAGGAACGATAGACCCGACCCACGAACGGTTCATTTCTGAGTTGATTAAACAAAAGATCTTAATCAACACTACCCAACTTCAGGAAAAGTATACCAACCGGAAAGTGCCTTCCTTTGTTTTGTACCTTCCCTACGAGGAGATTCATGAAATCGGCTTGCTATTCGCCAATTACGAAATCATATTGGCAGGATTCGATACCGTATACTTGGGCTCCAACATCCCAATGGAAGGTCTTAGCTATATCCTGAAACATTATGAAGAAATCACTTTCCTGTCCTACTTTACCGTAAAACCAGACAAGGAAAGCCTCTATGAATATGTAGACAGATTTCAAAAAACCCTAGGCAGTACAACCATGCCTCTTTGGGTCATGGGATACAAGACCTTAGGCGTAATCGATAGTAAATTACCAAAAAATGTGAAGGTCGTAGAAAGCCTTGAAGAATTGAGAATGAGGCTGCAAAAGCTAAAATCCTCTTAATTTTTTTTCACTAATTTAATTTTGTTTAAATATTTTATATTTTAGTTAAACAAAAATGAAAAAGAAAATAGTCATTATTGGTTCTGGGTTTTCTTCCTTAGCAGCTTCTGCCTATCTGGCCAAAGCAGATCACGATGTTACTATATACGAAAAGAACAATACCGTAGGAGGCAGGGCACGCCAGCTAAAAAAAGAGGGTTTTACGTTCGATATCGGTCCCACTTGGTATTGGATGCCCGATGTGTTTGAAAGGTTCTTTTCCGATTTTGACAAAAAACCTTCGGATTACTACGAACTCATTAAACTAAATCCTGCCTATTCTGTCTATTTCGGCAAACAGGATGTAATCACCATAGAAGATACCTTGGATAAAATATGTGCTGCCTTCGAAAAAGAGGAACCAGGCAGTTCACAAAAACTAAAACGTTTTATAGCCGAAGCGAAAGACAACTACGACATTGCCATAAAGGATCTTGTTTACCGCCCGGGCTTGTCCCCTTTTGAGTTGGTCACACCCGTTACCCTTAAAAAGCTCGGGCAGTTTTTCAGTACCATTAGCAAAGAAGTCCGTAAGGAATTCAACAACCCACGCCTTATTTCCATCCTCGAATTCCCCGTACTCTTTTTGGGTGCCAAACCATCGGACACCCCTGCATTCTACAGTTTTATGAACTATGCCGATTTTGGTTTGGGAACCTTTCATCCCAAAAACGGAATGTACAGCGTCATACAGAGTATGAAAACCTTGGTGGAAAGTCTTGGGGTAACCATAACCGTAGGACAAACCGTGGAAAAAATTACAGTAGAAGGAAACCGAGCCTCCGGGATTATCGTAGATAGTAAAAAAATACCAGCCGATATTGTTTTGAGTGGAGCCGATTACCATCATACAGAAACCCTTCTGGAACCTGAGTTTCGACAATATTCCGAAGCGTATTGGGACAAACGGACTTTTGCCCCTTCTTCCCTACTCTTCTATGTGGGGTTCGATACAAAACTGAAAAATGTGGATCATCACACCCTATTTTTTGATGTCCCTTTCGAAGCTCATGTACAAGACATTTACGACACCCCAAAATGGCCCAGCGAACCCCTCTTTTATGCCAGCTTCCCATCCAAGACAGACCCTGATGCTGCTCCAGAAGGAAAAGAAACGGGAATTTTTCTTATTCCGTTGGCACCCGGGCTGGAAGACACCCCAGAATTGCGGTCGCAATACTTCGATATTATCATGAACCGATTCGAAAAATTGACCCATCAACAAGCCAAAAAATACGTTATCTTTAAAGAGTCTTTTTGTGTAAACGACTTTATAGAGGCGTACAACAGCTATAAAGGAAATGCCTATGGATTGGCAAATACCTTGCTCCAAACCGCCTTTTTGAGACCAAAGTTGAAGAGCAAAAAAGTAAAAGGGTTGTTCTTTACCGGGCAATTATCGGTTCCTGGCCCCGGAGTTCCCCCTTCCCTCATCTCTGGAAAATTGGTCTCGGGTTTAATTCAAAAAGAAACAACATCATGAAACAGATTTTCGACAACGTATCCTATAGCTGTAGTAAACAGGTAACCCAAACCTACAGCACCTCCTTTTCCCTGGCAACAAAAATGTTGGCTCCATCCATACGTGCCGATATCTATAACATTTATGGGTTCGTTCGCTTTGCCGATGAAATTGTGGATAGTTTTCATGACTATGATAAAGCAACGCTTTTCGATAGGTTCGAAAAGGACTTGGATAATGCCCTACGCGATAGGATTAGTCTAAACCCCATCCTCAATTCTTTTCAGCATACCGTCCATGCCTATGGAATCGACAGGGAACTCATTAATGCCTTTATGGACAGTATGCGTTGGGACCTTTCCAAGAGTGTGTACAATACCCAAGAAGAATACAAGCAATACATCTATGGATCTGCCGATGTTGTTGGGTTGATGTGTTTGAAGGTATTCGTGAAAGGGGATACAGCAAAATTCGAAGCCCTTAAAGAATCGGCTATGAGTTTGGGCTCTGCCTTTCAGAAAGTGAATTTTCTACGGGATCTCAAAGCTGATTACGAAGATTTGAGCCGAACCTATTTCCCCAACACCAATTTGGCTTGCCTAAACGAAGAATCCAAGCAAAGGATCATAGCGGAAATCGAGAAGGATTTCAAAAAGGGATACGAAGGTATTCTATTGCTTCCCACCGAAGCTAAATTTGGAGTGTTTATGGCATATCGCTATTACAGACGATTGCTTAAAAAACTGAAAAGAACCCCTGCTTTGGAAATAAAAAACCGAAGGATACGCGTGCCGAACTACGAAAAATTCGGACTTTTAACCCGAAGCTATGTAAAATACCAACTTAACCTCGTACGATAACCATGGACGTGCTTTTTTGGATACTTATTTTTTTAACCACATTCTGCATCATGGAATTCATGGCGTGGTTTACCCATAAGTACATCATGCATGGTTTTCTGTGGAGTTTGCACAAAGACCACCATCATAAGGACCACGGAAGTTGGTGGGAGCGAAACGATTTTTTCTTCGTCTTCTATGCCGCGGTTAGCATAGGGTGTTTTATTGGCTGGCAATACTACGGCTTTTGGGCAGGACTTCCTATTGGCCTAGGGATTTTTGCTTATGGACTAGCATATTTTATGGTTCACGACATCTTTATACATCAGCGCTTTAAGATGTTCCGCAATGCCAATAATTGGTATGCCAAGGGCATTCGGAGAGCCCATAAAATGCACCACAAGAGACTTGGCAAAAAAGATGGGGAATGTTTCGGAATGCTTTTCCCCCCTTTAAAGTATTTCAAAAAATGAAGTATCTCTACCTGTGGTTGAATTTGGGATCTTTCGTGATCCCGTTTCTTTTTAGTTTCCACCCAAGACTTCAATTCTATAAAAAATGGAAATCGTTTGCCATCGGTATTTTGGTTATGATGGCCGTTTTCATTCCTTGGGACATCATTTTTACAGCCCAAGGATTTTGGGGGTTTAGCGAAGCGTATACTACAGGGATAAAATTTTTGGGATTACCCATAGAGGAATGGCTCTTCTTTGTTTGCATCCCCTATGCCTGTATCTTTACCCATTATTCCCTTTTGGAACTCTTCCCCAAATGGTCTTTTTCAAAAAAAGCCGTTGATATTATCTATGTAAGCTTGGTTTCTATTCTGATTATCGTGCTTTGGTACCACTACGACAAATGGTATACGTTTATCAATTTTTCTTATGCATTAGTGCTTTTGGGCATTGTATACAATTACAGAAGAAAGCTGTTGCGTACCTTTTCCCCTAGCTATTTGGTGATCCTTATCCCCTTCTTTATCGTTAATGGTATCCTCACGGGAACAGGTATAGAAGATCAGGTGGTTTGGTATAACAATGCTGAAAATCTGGGCATCCGTTTGGGAACCATCCCCATAGAAGACACAATTTACAATCTCGGGATGCTGCTTACGGTGTTGTTTGTTATGGATGTTTTGAAAGAAAAAAATCAGTCCGCCAATAGCTGATCCAATAATTCCATAACGTTTTCACTGTCCCAATCGGCCGGTCCAGTCTTTTTTACAACAATCTTTCCTTTTTTGGACAAAATAAATGTAGTAGGTATCGAGCTCGCTCCCAATACATCAGGACCTTTGTATTTGTACTGATAAATAGGTAAGTCATACCCTTTACGTTCCATAAACCGATTCAGTTTCTGGGGACTCTCTGCCGATAGAAAATAGAAATCCACCTTATCCCCATACGCATTGTATAAATTTTGAAGTGATGGCATTTCCGCCACACAAGGAGCACACCATGTAGCCCAAATATTGACCAAAACCACCTTTCCTTCAGACACAGATAAATTTGACTTTTCCCCTTGCAATGTTTCCATGGGCCAATGGTAATCCTCCAACTGTTGTTGTTTATCTGAAGAAATCTCCGAAGGACTAAACGCAAGGAGTTTGTTGAAAAACACCTTAATAGGCATCCCCGTCTGTGGAACAATTAGAAGTATTATAAAAGCCAGGAGAAGAAGATTCCCCCAGTGTTTTTTCAGGAATTGTTTACTACGCATGCGATCTTAGTAGGTAATTCAAGAGTAAAATTACACTTTCTAATTTAAATTTTCACCCATAAAAAAACCCCGCCACTGGCGGGGTTTTAGACTAAACCTCATAAATTATCGAGTCACGGTTCCTGTTGGAAAAGAACCTAAATTAAGGGCAAAAGAGTTAAATGCTGGAGCTGTATCGTTACCAGCCTGAGCAGCCAATGGCTTTAATGTAAAAGGCGCTGGGCTGTTATCTGGCACTGGTTCTACAGTGATAACCACTGTTCTTCCTCTTATATCCAAAGGAAAGGTTTCCCCAGCAGGTGCATTGTTAAAGAAGTCCTCTCCTGGAATTGGTGGACCATCGTTTTCGGTTCCACTAAAACTGGTATCCAAACCGGCGTTATCATCCATAGTATCTATACTGGAAAAAGTTCCTGTAGATAATGGACCAGATTCACCAATTACCCAACCTTCATAAATCCATCCTGTAGGCAACTCTGGCAATACCAAAGTAGCAGCAGGAGGCATTCCTGGTTGTCCGAACCATACGCCATACTGGTCGTTTCCATTGTTTCCACTACCAGCAGGCTCATCGGTTGGGGTTCTTAGGAAGAAATCCCCGGCAGAGTTGCTGAAATCACCCACTGCAGGAGCTACCGAAGTAGACACTGTTGCAGTATTCCCATTAAAATCGCCAGCAATGAATTTTTGGTCAGATGGGGCTGGATCTGGGTCTGGGTTAGGCTCAATGGTTAAAATAAATTTGGTAGCAGCATCAACGGTTTCTGTAGGTAATTCGAAAGAATTACTGGACAGTTCCCCATTGGCATTTACCGTAAAAAGTCCTGTGGACACAGGAGTTCCATCTACAAGCAGCCAACCTTCGTAATTGAAGCCAGCACCTAGGTCTTCCAAACCATTTAGGTTAAGGGTTAGGTTTGATGTAGTTGGAGTGTTGTCGTCATCGTTACTACAAGAAGTCATAACGAAAGCTAGGGAAAGGATCCCTAAAAAAATCTTTTTCATTGTCTGTTTAATTTTAATTACAAGTCAAAATTAAACAGCCGAAAATTCTTAAAATGTAAGCTAGCTTACATTAGGCAGAAAATTTTAATCGAATTTCGTTTCTGGAGAAATCTATCTTATCGGCTTCCTTGAAACGGTTCATAATATTATTGAAGGTAGGACGGGTCGTACCGATAAGCCTGGCAATGTCTTTTTGGGTATAAGGGTGCTTTATTACTGTATCGCCTGTGTCGGGACAACAGTAACCATAATCTTCGGCCAATTCTTTCAAAAATTCCTGCACACGGGTTTCGGCATCCTTAAATAGAATAAGCTCTAAACGGCGTTCTAATTTTTTGATTCGGAATCCGATCAATTTATAGACCCTAAAACTGAACGTTCTATTGTCCCGCATTAAATCGTGCATGGTATCTACCCCCACTGGGCAGATGGAAGTACTGTCATCCAAGGCCATGGCAAACTCATCACGCTTATCTTCCCCTAAAATGGCTTTTTCACCAAACAGTTCGCCTTTGGTTAGAATGGCTTTAACAACCTCTTCACCGCTTTCGGTATAATATCCCAGCTTCACCTTTCCCTTTTCTATGAGGTAAACTTTGTTGGACTTATCTTCTTCAAAATAGATATAGTCCTGCTTCCCGTAGTTGTTAAATTCATGCGTGGATTTATAGGCCTTGAACTTGTGCGGACAAAGCATTCCGAAAAGATTGACATCTTCAAAAAACCAAAGCGTATCCATGAATCCAGATTTGTTAGTTATGCATTGTGTCGTGAAAACAACTTGAGGCTTACAAGAAGTTTTTCTATTATTCCCTAATAAAGAATTCATCAATAATAAAATCCCCAAAATTTGTACTACTTTTAAAACCCTAATAACGAAACCTATGAGCTCAAGACGAAATTTTATTAAGCAAACCGCCCTTGTTGGAACGGGAATTTCCTTAGCACCCCACCTAGCCTTAGGAAACAATTCCCCCCATACAGACGATAAACTTAACGTAGCCCTTATTGGTGTAGGATTGCGGGGTACCAACCACCTAAATAACTTATTGAATCGGGACGATGTAAACATTACAGCCATCTGTGATATCGATCCCCGAAGAAACACCATTGCCTTGGACCTCATCGCAAAAGCCGGTTTCGAAAAACCCAAGGTTTTTGCCAAGGACGAATACGATTATCGAAACCTCCTGGAAATGAAAGAAGTGGATGCCGTTATTATATCCACCCCATGGCTTTGGCATACCCGTATGGCCAAAGATGCCATGTTAGCTGGAAAATACACAGGATTGGAAGTCTCTGCTGCCAATACTATGGAAGAATGCTGGGACTTGGTAAATACCCATGAGGAAACAGGTTCCCATTTAATGATTCTAGAAAATGTGTGCTACCGTAGGGATGTTATGGCAGTACTCAATATGGTGAAACAAAATGTATTTGGAGAGCTACTTCACTTTAGATGTGGCTACCAGCACGATCTTCGTTTTGTGAAGCTTAACGATGGAAAGACCGCTTATGGATTAGGAGTAGAGTTTGGTGACAAAGGAATTTCGGAATCTGCCTGGCGAACCCAGCATTCCTTATTGCGTGATGCTGACGTATACCCTACCCACGGTGTGGGCCCCATAGCTACCTTTTGTGATATTAACCGAGGGAACCGTTTTGTTTCCATCTCTTCCATGTCATCCAAAGGCGTGGGATTACACAACTATATTGTAAAACACGGAGGGAAAGACCATCCCAATGCCAAACTGAAGTTTAAGCAAGGGGACATCATTACCTCCATGATAGAAACCTCCAACGAAGAAACCATTATCGTAACCCACGATTGTAATTCACCACGACCTTACTCCCTTGGGTTCCGTGTACAGGGAAGCGAAGGAATTTGGGAAGTGGACGGCAACCGTATCTATATTGAAGGTAAAGCCGAAAAGTCCCACCGTTGGGATGAGGCTACGCCTTGGCTTACGAAATACGATCATCCCCTTTGGAAAAAATACGGCGAATATGCAACTGGTTCAGGACATGGTGGAATGGACTTCTTTGTACTTCACTCCTTTGTGGAATCTGCCAAGCGAAACATAGCACCTCCTATGGATGCTTACGATGCAGCTGCATGGAGTGCCATTACGCCACTATCGGAAGTTTCCATCGCCAATGGTGGGGAAGTTCAGGACTTTCCCGACTTTACCCGAGGAAACTGGGTAAAGCGTAAGCCGTACAACTGGATGAAAGATACTTACTAGTTATTTTGGAAAAATCATTTTCTGCCATAGCCCCCGGGCGTATCTGTTTATTTGGGGACCATCAGGATTACTTGGGATTGCCCGTGATTGCCTGTGCTATTAATAAAAGTGTGCGGCTTGAGGTAACGTCTAACGATTCGGGTGCGTTTAGAATTCATATGCCCGATATCAAGAAAAAAAGAACGATTCCTGTGCAGATGCGGTTCCACAAGCTGAACAAGAACGATCATTTAGGGGCCGTGCTTCGAGTAGTGCCAAGGTACGGATGTGTGCCCAATCAAGGCTACGATGTTACCTTAACCAGTACCATTCCCATAAATGCAGGAATTTCCAGTTCGTCTGCTGTGGTAGTAGCGTGGGCTCATTTTCTATTGCACACTTTTGGTTGCGATCGTCCTATAACCCAAGAGTTGATTGCACAAATTGCCTACGAAGCCGAAGTGCTGGAACACAATTCCCCTGGAGGGAAGATGGATCAATATACCATAGGTTTAGGAAACATCGTATATATAGAAACTGGCGATGTGTTTTCGTTTCAAACCATAGGGGATCAATTGGACACCCTTATTATTGGAGAATCGGGTATTCCGAAGGAAACCATTGGGTTACTTGGGTCATTGCGATCCAAAGCGCAAACAGCGATTGCGCAGGTAGCTGAAAAAGTGGGAGATTTCGATCTTGAGACTACTACCCTGGATCAGGTGGAAGCCTATTCTCAACACATAGAAGCTTCTTTGCAACCTTATTTTTATGCGGCGATAAAGAACCACACCATCACCCAGTTAGCCTTAGAAGAATTCAAAAAAGTCCCTTTGGATATTGAAAAGATCGGCATCCTTATGACCCAACACCATGAAGTGTTGCGGGATATTTTGGGTATTACCGTTCCTAAAATCGATGCCATGATCGATGCTGCTTTGAAAGCGGGAGCTTATGGAGCTAAAATCGTTGGATCGGGAGGCGGTGGCTGTATTTGCGCATTGACTTCTTCAGAAAACAAAAAGGCAGTGATAGAGGCTATCAGAAAAGCAGGCGGAAAAGCATCCTACGCGGTACAAGTAAGCCGGGGAACCTATATAAAACAATGACCAACAACCTTATCATATTAGCTGGCGGGGCTTCCTCTCGAATGAAAAAATCCCTATCTGTAGAAGGACTTAGCGAAGCGGAAATTAAAGCCGCCAATACGCAAAGCAAGGCCCTTATGGTGTATGGGGAGGAAGAACGGCCTATTCTGGATTTCCTACTTCGGAACGCCGAAAAGGCTGGTTTTGAAAATATCTACTTGGTGGTGGGTGAAGACCATGATGGTTTCAAACAACAATACGGAGGTGATGCAGTTAATCACTTTGGCACATTGAAGCTGCATTATGCCATTCAGTATGTTCCCGAAGGAAGGACAAAACCCTTTGGAACAGCCGATGCGGTTGCACAGGCACTGCAACAATACTCACAACTACAACAAGAGGCGTTTGTGGTATGTAACTGCGACAACCTCTATTCAGTAAACGCTATGCGATTACTGAAAGAATCTGCTTCCCGCAATGCTTTTATCGCTTACGACCGGGAAGGTTTGCAATTTGCAACAGAACGTATCATGCGTTTTGCCTTGGTGCTTCTCAATAAAGACAGTTATGTGATGAATATTATTGAAAAACCTTCAGAAAGTGAGCAGGAACGCTATCGGGATAGTGAAGGGAAGTTGAGGGTAAGCATGAATATCTTCAAATTCCACGGTCCTTCCATAGGTGCGTTTATCATGGAATGTCCCGTACATCCTATCCGAAATGAAAAGGAGTTGCCCACTGCCCTATTGAATTATTGCCAAGCGCATCCTAACGACTTCTTGGGCATTCCTCACTACGAACACGTGCCCGACCTTACTTCTAAAGAAGACATTAAGACGTTCAAAGATTATCTGAAAAATTACGAAGAATAACGAGGGTGTATAGAAATTCAACTTTTGTCAAACCAAACTTGATTTGGTTTCTTTTGAATTATTGTGAATCAATGTTTTTAGACTCTGAATTTAATTCAGAGTGACAAGTCTTAGGGTTTTCAGGAAACCCCATGTTTTATTTCAGCTTGAATTGTACTTCTCGATACATTATACCTTCGGTATAACACTCGAAGTACATTCTCTACTTCAAGGAACATCTCAGAAAAAACGAAGCATAAAAAAACCCCGCCGTTAAGCAGGGTTTTGTTTTATTTCTGTTTGAATCGGACTTCTCGGTACATCAACCCTTCGGGTTGACACTCGAAATCCGTCTCAGGTGATCGAGTGGCCACGCTCCTAGCGTGGTTGTATCGAGATCACCCGTTAAGCATTTTGCTTTTTAATCAAATTCAAGGCGCTTCCTTCTTGGTACCACTCGATTTGAGAATCGTTGTAGGTATGGTTTGCCAAGATGGTATCCTTGCTACCATCGGCATGAACCACCTCGATGGTTAATGGCTTTCCAGGCGCAAACTGATCCAGATCCAAGAAGTTGAAGGTATCGTCCTCTTGGATTAAATCGTAATCGCTTTCATTGGCGAAGGTTAACCCCAGCATCCCTTGTTTCTTTAAGTTGGTTTCGTGGATACGTGCAAAGGATTTTACCAATACGGCAACCACCCCCAAATGACGTGGCTCCATCGCTGCATGCTCACGGGAAGATCCTTCTCCGTAATTGTGATCCCCTACCACTAGGGTTGGAATTCCAGCTGCTTTGTACTCGCGTTGGGTATCTGGCACACCACCGTAATCACCCGTTAATTGGTTCTTCACAAAGTTGGTCTTCATGTTATAGGCATTCACAGCTCCAATTAAACAGTTGTTGGAAATGTTATCCAAATGCCCTCTAAAGCGTAACCAAGGTCCCGCCATGGAAATATGGTCGGTCGTACACTTTCCATGTGCTTTGATGAGTAGTTTGGCACCTTCAATTTTATCACCAATCGGCGTAAAAGGAGTTAGCAACTCAAGTCGTTCACTGGTTGGGCTTACGGTCACTTCAACACCGCTTCCATCTTCCAAAGGTTCTACATAACCGTTTTCTTTTACCTCAAAACCTTTTGGTGGCAATTCCCATCCTGTTGGTTCGTCCAACATCACTTCATCTCCATCTTCGTTGATCAATTTGTCCGTAATTGGGTTAAAGTCCAAACGACCTGCAATAGCGATAGCCGCTGTTAGCTCTGGCGACGCTACAAAGGCGTGGGTATTTGGGTTTCCATCGGCACGCTTGGCAAAGTTTCGGTTAAACGAGTGTACAATGCTGTTTTTGGGTGCGTTCTTTGGATCTTCGTAACGCGCCCACTGTCCAATACAGGGACCACAGGCATTGGTAAATATTTTGGCGTCCAGTTTTTCGAATACTTGCAAGATACCATCGCGTTCCGCAGTATAGCGTACCTGCTCACTTCCTGGGTTAATCCCAAATTCAGCTTTGGTCTTCAATCCTTTGTCCAAGGCTTGTTGGGCGATGGATGAAGCTCTCGAAAGGTCTTCGTAAGAAGAGTTGGTACAGGAACCGATCAATCCCCATTCTACCGTCAATGGCCATTCGTTGGCAACCGCTTTGTCGTACATGGTTCCTACTTCGGTCGCCAAATCAGGAGTAAAAGGCCCGTTTAAGTGAGGCATCAAGGTAGATAGGTCGATATCGATTACTTGGTCGAAATACTGCTCTGGGTTGGCGTATACTTCAGGGTCTGCCGTAAGGTGTTCTTTAACCCCATTGGCAGCGTCGGCTACATCTTCCCTATCGGTCGCCCGTAGGTAACGCTCCATAGACTCATCGTAACCAAAGGTAGACGTGGTAGCTCCAATTTCGGCTCCCATATTACAAATGGTTCCTTTTCCTGTACAGGACATGGAAAGAGCTCCAGGCCCAAAATATTCAACAATGGCTCCAGTTCCCCCTTTTACGGTAAGGATTTCGGCCACTTTTAAGATCACATCTTTAGGTGCGGTCCAGCCGCTTAGTTTTCCTGTTAAGCGAACCCCGATCAGCTTAGGGAATTTAAGTTCCCAAGCCATTCCAGCCATCACATCTACAGCATCGGCTCCTCCTACTCCAATGGCAACCATTCCCAATCCACCGGCATTTACGGTGTGGGAGTCGGTTCCGATCATCATTCCGCCTGGAAAGGCATAGTTTTCCAACACTACTTGGTGAATGATCCCCGCTCCGGGTTCCCAGAACCCGATTCCGTATTTGTTGGAAACGGAAGCCAAGAAATCGAATACTTCGCTACTGGTATCGTTGGCTCTCTTTAAGTCTTTTTCTGCACCTTCCTTGGCTTGGATCAAGTGATCGCAGTGTACGGTGGTAGGTACGGCTACTTTGTTTTTTCCCGCTTGCATAAACTGCAACAAGGCCATCTGTGCGGTAGCATCCTGACACGCCACACGGTCCGGGGCAAAGTCCACATAGTCCTTCCCGCGGTTAAATGCCTGGGTAGGCATTCCGTCCCAAAGGTGGTTGTACAATATTTTTTCTGAAAGGGTTAAAGGCCGCCCCACAATTTCGCGCGCTTTATTCACTCGCTCGGGCATTTGGGCGTATACCTTTTTAATCATGTCGATATCGAAAGCCATATTCGTCTGTTTTGTTTTTTTGAAGTAGCGCAAAAGTACAAAAAATCGAAAAACTTTAAAAATAATCTAATGATTTAGGTTATTTTATAAAAATAATTCAATAAAAGTGATTTTTGAGTATACAAAATTGATTATTCAATAATTTTTGATACTGAAAATTATCAAATCTACAATTTGTTTTGGCCCAATTTTTTCCGAAAGTATTCCCGATCGCGAATATCCATCATCGGTTTTTCGTAAAAACGGTACAATAGGTACGCACAGAAAATGGTAAAGAGGACATACCCAATGGCAAATACCCATTGCATCGCAGAGGAAAGCTCGCCGGTTTCCACATAATGATTCAGTAAGAACAAAATGATGGAATAATGCAGCAAATACATGGAATAGGATACGATGCTAATAAAGGTAATGGGTTTTAGCCACAGTTTCGGGGCCCGCTTTAATCTGGAAAACACAGGGAGTGACAAGGCAATGCTTATAGAGCAAAGCGGTAAATACAATACATTGATAAAGAACGGATGGGTTTCGGGACTCATATCGTAAGCGCCAATCAACATATGCATACCAACAAACAAAACAATTCCCCCCAGAAATGCCAACGAAGTAAATCGCTTCCACCCTTCCGGGAAGGTGAGTGATAGGTAGGCCGCCAATACGCCATAGTAAATAGCATCGATCCGATACAATACCACGGCTTTTAAGTGAATGTTCCAGTATTCCAAAGACCTAGGGCCTGTTTCGCTGTTGTAGATCCATTTAGTAACAAAGAAGAACAACAAAATGGCCAGTGTAACCCACAGAAAGAGTTTCTCTTTGGACACCTTCCATTTGGGCAACAACACCAGGTAAAACAGCAAGGGTCCCAGCACATAGGCAAATTCCTCTATGGGCAAACTCCAGGATTCGGTAAAGAAGATGTCCATCCCAAAATTGAAATTCTGCAGGAAGCCAACATACAAGGGCAGTGTTTCGGGGAGTTCCCTACCAAAATAGAGCCATAACCCTATCACCATAAGGAGCACCAAATAGTAGTTGGGCAGGGTACGGAACCAGCGCCGAACCAGGAAGTATTTTAGATCTGCTACCTTAAAATCGGCGTTCGTAAATATTCTGTAGAGGATACGCCCTATTAAAAAACCACTCAACACAAAGAAAATCTCTACACCCATCACCCCACAAAGCCTCAGTAGGCTCACCACCGACCCTGATGCTTCGGGGAATACCCACAGCGTATGCGAACACACCACAAAGAGGATGGCGGCAGTGCGCATTACATCCAATCCAAAAATACGGTTAGCGTAGTCTATTTTCACTTAGGTGGTTTTGCCAATAGGAACGAAGGTAAGGAAAAATAGGGTTTACCAAATATGGTTAGCTGGCTAGAAAGTTAACGTATTTCGCGTATAACTAATGACATGGTTGAAAAAGTCAAAGATTAAGAGTAGTGTTT
>JANQKN010000172.1 GCA_028281065.1 Flavobacteriaceae bacterium
ACACAAAATGATTTGCGCCCCCATATCAATCAGAAAAAAGATCGCGTTACCGATGTGATCGACTATATAAAAACCTTCCCCGAAGGTGAAAAGCTATTGCTCCTGTCCCCCATCCTTTTGGAAGAAGGCCGAAGCATGGACCATAAGATCCAAGCCCTAGCGCAGCAGGGATACGCCCGTGTTAAAATGGACAGTACCGTACTGCGCATCGATGAACTAAAAGGTTCCCTGCCCAAAGACCTACAGTTGGTAGTAGACCGTGTTATTACCAAGGACGATGAAGATTTCCTGAACCGTCTGGCAGATGCCGTGGAAATGGCCTTTTTTGAAGGAAAAGGAACCCTCTATATAGAACAGTTGTCCGATAGCAGTTTGAAAGAATTCAATAACCGTTTCGAAAAGGACGGAATGGTATTCATGGAGCCCAACGTACATCTTTTCAGTTTCAACAATCCCTATGGAGCTTGCCCTACCTGTGAAGGCTACGGCGATGTTATTGGTATTGATGAAGACTTGGTAGTTCCCAACACAGCGCTTTCTATCTACGAAAACGCTATTTTCCCTTGGCGTGGTGAAAGTATGGGATGGTATCGAGACCAATTGGTAAACAGTGCCTATAAATTCGACTTCCCCATCCACAAACCTTGGTTCGAGCTCACCGAAGCGCAAAGGCAGCTGGTTTGGGAAGGAAACGAACATTTTGAAGGCTTGAACGATTTCTTTGCTTTCCTGGAATCCAAAAGCTACAAAATACAGAACCGTGTGATGCTTTCCCGTTACCGTGGGAAAACCCGTTGTGGCACCTGCCATGGAAAACGACTTAGGCCCGAAGCCAGTTATGTAAAGATACATGGGAGATCCCTACAAGAGCTGGTAGAACGCCCGCTGACCGAAGTAGCGGAGTTTTTCAAGACTGTAGAACTCAACGACTACGAGCAAAAAGTTTCCAAACGATTACTTATAGAAATAAACAACCGCTTGCGCTTCCTCATGGATGTGGGATTGGGCTACCTAACCCTAAACCGAAAGAGCAACACCCTTTCGGGAGGCGAGTCGCAACGAATTAACCTTGCCACTTCCCTAGGGAGTAGCTTGGTGGGATCCATGTACATTTTGGACGAACCCAGTATTGGCCTTCACCCCAAGGATACAGAACGCTTGGTAAGTGTCTTACAATCCTTACGCGATTTGGGGAACACCGTAATTGTGGTAGAACACGACGAGGAGATTATGAAGGCCGCCGATGAAATAATTGACATAGGTCCCGAGGCTGGTACCTTTGGCGGGGAAATCGTTGCCACAGGAACTTTTGACGACATCCTTAAGAGCGATTCCCTCACGGCTCGTTATTTGAATGGTGCCTTGGAGATAGAAGTACCCGAAAAACGGAGAACCTCCAAAAACACCATAGAGCTCATTGGGGCAAGGCACAACAACCTAAAAAACATAGACGTAACCTTCCCGCTGGGAACCTTTACTGCAGTAACCGGTGTATCTGGTAGTGGAAAAAGTACTTTGGTAAAGAAAATCCTGTACCCTGCCCTATTGCGGCAGATTGGGGGTTATGGGGAGAAGCCGGGACAATTTACCGAACTAAAAGGTAATTTCGATTCCATCAAAAGCATCGAGTTTATCGATCAAAATCCCATTGGGCGTTCCAGTAGGTCCAATCCCGTTACCTATATAAAAGCCTACGACGATATCCGCAATCTGTTTGCTTCCCAAAAAGTAAGCGATATCCGTGGTTATAAGGCAAAACACTTCAGCTTTAATGTAGACGGCGGACGTTGTGAAACCTGCAAAGGGGAAGGCGAAGTTACCATAGAGATGCAGTTCATGGCCGATGTGCATTTGGAGTGTGATACCTGTAAGGGAAAACGTTTCAAAAAGGAAATCCTGGAAGTAAAATTCCACGATAAAAATATCCATGACATCCTTTCTATGACTGTGGACGATGCCATCGCGTTCTTTCAGCTACACAACGAAAAGAAGATCACCAACAAACTACAGCCGCTTCAGGATGTAGGATTGGGTTACGTACAATTGGGGCAAAGCTCTTCTACCCTTTCGGGCGGAGAAGCGCAAAGGATCAAGCTTGCTTCTTTCTTGGTGAAGGGTCATTCCAAAGAAAAAGCCCTGTTCATTTTCGATGAACCCACAACAGGGTTGCATTTCCACGACATCAAAAAACTATTGGCTTCCTTTTACGCACTGCTGGATAATGGACATACCGTAATCGTTGTGGAACACAATCTGGACTTGGTTAAATGTGCCGATCACATCATCGATCTTGGAAAAGAAGGAGGCGAAAAAGGCGGACAGGTGATCGCGCAGGGAACTCCCGAAGAAGTGGCTCAAAACAAAGAATCCTACACAGCCGTTTATTTACAGGAGAAGCTTTAGTCTTCAGACAAATCTCACAATCAACAACTTACATTTTTGGCATGGCTCTTGGTTTATCACTAACCAAATAGCGTATGTCACACCGCTTATTGTGTGACTAACCCTAAAAATAGTGATTATGAAAAAAGTACTATTACTAGTAGCCCTGTTCCTAGGAGGAATGACTACGCAGCTAACGGCTCAGCCTCATGGCGGCCACACTACCACTAAAAAAGGGAAGAAACATCGCTATTACAATTCGCAATCCGTACGTTTTGTAGAAGATGGTGTTCTCTTCACAGTGTATACCGATGGGACCTTCGAATTCGAAGAATCCCCGATCTGTGGAACACCTTACAATTACCGTAACAGGCGTAACCGAAATGTAGCGTACTACGGAAATTCCAACCACAGGCGTGGAAGAAGAGGACCTATATACGACCGTCTTCGAGTTAAAACCGATTACTACGGAAACATTGTAGCCATTAACAACATCTGTATTGCCTACAAGCGAAACGGAAAGGTAAAGCAGATAGGGAGTGTACCTATTTACCACCAAAGGGGGTTCATGGTACAAGTAGGTGGAATGACCATAGAATACAACCGTTTTGGTAAAATAAGACGTACCTATGGGCACATTAATAGAGGCAACAGAAATGTTTGGCACAATGATTGGTATGCATATAATGACTACGACAACGATTGGGATGATGACTGGGACGATTGGGACGATGAAGTTTGGGAAGGTCGTAGATACAAAAGCAAATAAGATAAGTTAATACAAGTTTTTTGGTTGGTTAGTTTTTTTGAATAACCCTCCGTAGCTCACAGAGCGAAGGAGGGTTTCTTCTTTTACAAAACCCCTAGAAATAAGGGTTTTTAATTTTTGGCACGGTGGTTGTTATTAGAAAAAGTGTACACGCCCAACCAAAATAAAATGGCAAGTACAACCTCTAAAATTAAGATCATGAAAAAAGTAACAGCACTCATATTAGGAATGTTTTTGGTAAGCTTCTCGATGAAAGCTTCTGAAACATCCCCTGTAGAAAGTTTCGGAAACTATTATGACGGGAATTCATACATCTTCGAAGAAGGTGGTGTGGAGTTCTCTGTGTTTCCAGACGGTCAATTCGATTTTGTCTACCTAGGGAACAACCGTTCCAACGTAAACGTAAGTGTAAACACCCCAGGAGTAAGCATTTCTTTTAATTCGGGCTACGATTATGACGCTTATGTACAGTATGACGATTACGGTGCTGTAATACAAATAGAAGATGTGCCTATTTATTACGACCACTACGGACGTATTACCAGAGCAGGTACAGTAGAAATACGTTATAACGATCGCCGGATCGTACGCGTAGGAGGATTGCGGATCTTCTATAATAGTTACGGATACTTCGATTACTATACTGGATTTGTTAGCCCATTCTATAGAACCTATGTATACCGCCCATGGCACGTATATTATGCCAGACCTTTTTACAACAGCTGTATTGTATACGACTATCCTTACAGACGCTGGTATACCCCAGTACGCTACAGCTATGCGTACCACACAAGGTATTATCGTACCGGGCGCTACTCCTATATAAACGGAAGAAGGGACTTCTACCGTCCAGGAAGCCGAATCCACTACAGAAATGGGAGAACTGCTGTTAATAGGGACTACAACCCTAACCGAAGAAACACTGCGGTAACACGAAGCGGACGCGGAAACACTTCCCGAGGCGATGTAGCCAGACGTGGGGACGTTACCAAGCGAAGTGGAAACACAACCCGTAGCGGTAGGGATATTAAAAAAGATAGAAATACCACAAGACCTACAACCCGTGGGGATCGAGGAACCGTAACCCGAAGCGATCGTACGCAGAAAAGAACAACCACGACCAGACCTTCTAACCGAAGGGGCGAAGTGGCAAAGAACAGGACTTCCACAACCCGAACGCAGCGTTCTGGGAACCGAAGTGGCAGTAACACAAAACGTTCTACGACAAAGAGAAATAACACCCCTGTATACAGAGGAACACCATCTAACAAGAGAAAATCCACAGTACAAAGAGGAGCCCCTTCCAACAAGAAGAGATCCACAGTACAAAGAGGAGCTCCCTCCAAGAAAAGGAATGTAACCACTTCCAGAGGGGGAAGCTATAAAAAAAGTACACCCACCCGTTCTAGGGGGAATGCAACAAAAAAGAGTTCTTCCCCATCTAGATCAAGAGGTGCCGCACCTAGAAGAGGTCGCGGATTGTAAGAGTTTTTTGGTTGGTTAGTGAGAAACCCTCGGGACGCTTCGGCAGATCGGGGGTTTCGATTTTTATAGTTCCTTGAGCAAGTCTGCCATGGTTCGGGTAAGCTCCCTCCTACTGTATTTTTCGATTCCTTGAGAGTTCACTGCCAACGTACTGTTCTGGTAATTATCGAACAATTGCAACAGTTCCTGTCGCAGCTCTTCTTCTTCCCCATACCCAAAATAGGATCCCGATTGGGTTTCCTTCAGGAGTTTTTTAATATCGCTTCCTTTAGGACCCAATGCCACTATGGGACGTTCTGCTTTTAGGTATTCGAAAAGCTTCCCAGGAATAATGGCCTTGGTTTCTTCCTTGTCCATTTCCACCAACAAAAGCAATTGGGCATTGTGCTGAAGCTGAAGCGCTTCCTTATGCGAAACATAACCAGGGATTTCAGTAAAAATCATTAATCCGTGGTTTTCTATGGACTCCCGGATCTCTTCCCCTACAGCACCCACCAATTTAATTTGAAGCGCCTTTTTGAAACCTTCATGAATGGAAACCAATTCTGCCAACACCTTCCAAAGCACTTCTGGATTTCGATTGCTCAATAGGGATCCTACATGCACAATACTGAACTTTTCGTCCAGCTTTCTATCGATTCCTTCCTCCGTATCATACCCATTGGTAATTACCTGAATGGGGCGGGAAGTAATCTCAGCAAACTCCTTTTGGGTGTTCCAACTCGTTACTACTACCCTATCGGCACTATTCAAAACCTCCTGCTCCATTTGCTTGTGCTTCTTAGCAGCGGCTTGGGAAAGCTGTAGGGAGGCATGGTAATGGATGGTGGTCCAAGGGTCCCGAAAATCGGCTACCCATTTTAGGTTCAATTCTTTGGAAAGGGTAAGACCTATAAGGTGCAAACTATGGGGTGGTCCCGTAGTAATTATCGTGTCTATTTCATTTTCGGGTAAAAATTTCTTTAGAAAACGAACCGAAGGTTTTACCCATCCTACCCGTGCATCGGGTATAAACAGGTTCCCCCTTACATAGAGTAGAAACTTTTCGAGGCGGGAAGGATTCTTTTCAGAAATGATCCCGCTGCTTATTTGCTGGGTCTTCTTTTTGGAAAACCACTTGGCAAACCGGTACGGTTCTTTAATGGGATGCTTTATGATTTCAATATCCGAAGGGACTTCGTTCACA
>JANQKN010000179.1 GCA_028281065.1 Flavobacteriaceae bacterium
TTGCGAAGCTTTTCTCCTTTGATTTATGGACGTGGGATATTTTACCCACATCCAAATTTTATGGTTTCCGTAATGGCAGGATATGGAGGATTTGCGAAAGCGAACTTTGGTTTGGATCTTGGGGTTGAGTTTGCAAAAGGGTATTCCTTGTTGGTTTATACCAAGAATATGGAAGGGGTCATCCCCAATACTTTCGGTACCGGGCTAAGTGCAGGTTTTAAGTTCAATAAAAGTTTTTAAGGTATGCGGAAGTTATTTTTAATATGCGCACTTGTTTCTCAGGTGGCAATGGCCCAACAAACTACTTTCTTTAGAACGTATGGAAATGGGATCTTTGACTCAGGTGAAGGTGTCCTAACCACAGCTGATACAGGTTACGTGGTATGTGGAATCACCACACCATCCGGTTTTAATGGTACCGATGCACTCCTTTACAAGACGGATACGCTTGGAAACCTGTTATGGTGGAAAAGTATTGGCGGAAATGGTATTCAAGGTGCAAAAGGAATAATTGGAGCATCAGGTGGAAGCGGTTTTATGTTAGCAGGGTATCAAAATAGTTTGGATACTTCGGGCTATAATTTTTATTTGGTAAGAACAGATGAGATGGGCGATACGATGTGGACCAGGGCATATGGAGGTGACAACTGGGATTTCGCATATGCTATCGATACCTTGCAGGATGGCTCATACGTAATAGCTGGAGAAACATATAGTTTTGGGAGTGGAGATAAGGACGTATATATCATTCGAGTCGATCAGAATGGAGACACCTTGTGGACCCGAACCTTTGGGGGGGCCGGAGAAGATTGGGCGCAGTACGTTTATGTGGAAAGAAATAATCGAATTGTCGTTTCAGGCACAACGAACAGCTTCGGAGCAGGGGGATATGATTTATACATGTTATACTTGGATGAAATGGGAGATACCATATGGACTCGTACTTATGGGTCAGCGGATGATGAATATGGATACAGTGGAGATGTATACCTGGATGGTGGAAATGTGATGTCACTGGTATTTGGTTTTACTGCTTTGTATGCTACCGAATCGGTGCAAAAAATGCATTTCTTAAGAGTTGACTCTGTGGACTGTTTTGTGATTTATGATGTTGGTGTAATGATTAACAACCCACCTATCGTTGACCATCCAAGGATAAGAAAAGACGAGCCCGGTAAATTCTACTACTGCGGAGATGTGAGAATTGGTGCTGGAAGCCAAACTGACATTTACTTACATCGAACTTTATATGGGATTAATTTTAACTATGCCGAAAATACGATAGCATTGTCGGGGCATGATTGGCCCAGGGATATTAAAAAATGTTTGGATTCAGCCTATGTGATCACGGGAGAAACCCAGTCCTTTGGTCCAGGTCCTTCGTCTAGTTTTATTATGCGGGTAGACTCTTTACTACAAGGGCCAACTACACCTGTGGTCTCGATCGAAGATGAAATAGAAGCTGAGTTCAATTTGTACCCGAACCCTGTTACCAGCGGTACTTTGTTCATCGAAGCGTTTCAACCAATTACCTTAATTAAAATTTACGATTTACATGGAAGGGTTGTGTATACGGAAGCGGGACAAGACTTTGCCTCTCAAAATATTTATGGCCTGAGCCTTTCTTCCGGTGTTTATGTTGTTGAAGTAACGACAACGGAAGGCATAGGAAGAAAAAAATTATTGGTCAATAATTAATCTACCAGAATCTTTTACCTTTTCCAGCAGCTTCATAATCTGGCGGATCTAGCAAGGCCTCCCATTCTTCTTTGGTGAGATGCAATTTATGCGTAAGAAATACTTTCTTGTAGGCACCATAGGTCATGCTGTCGAAATGAATTCTACATACCATTGCCTGGCGTGTTTGGTAGAAATTAACGAACACAAGAAACCCTGAAACCAGAAATAGGCCAATAAAAGCGGGTTTAGATTTTCTCCATAGATAATCAAAGAACATTGCCAGCCAAATAGCAAGAATTCCGTAAGAGTCTATCATGGTACGCATGCCAAA
>JANQKN010000004.1 GCA_028281065.1 Flavobacteriaceae bacterium
TATTGAAAGTATGTAGTTGTTTATACAAAAGTTAAGAAGGGATTGTACTTGTTTTACAAGGATTAACAACAGCGTTTAAGGTAAAAAATCGTTTGTATATTCAGTTAGTACCAATTTGCTATGACAGGAGGTAAGTACAGGGTTTTTTTGAGTTCCAGCATGTCGGAATTCAAACAGGAAAGGGCACAGATTGTGGAAGCCCTGGAGAATGCCTATGAACTGTTTACTTACGAAAACGATGCAGGCGCCCGTCCGCAATCCATACAAAAAACCTATTATGAAGAGATAGACCGCAGCGATGTTTATGTGGGTCTTTTTGGCGCAGGTTATGGAAAATACACCATAGATGAGTTCGAGAGGGCCCGTGATATGGGAATCCCCTGCTTTATTTACGAAAAGGAGATGAAACCGCATGAAAGGGATGCGGAGCTATCTCAATTTCTTAGCAGTATTACTGGAGTAACAGATAAGGAAGGTTTGTCCACCCGTTGGTTTAAGGAAGGGGATTCTTTGGGGGATTTAATCATGCATGATTTGGCCGTGTGGACAAAATCCAAAGCCGAACGGGGATCTTCCAGTGGGCAACTCAACGCAGATAAAAAATACTATTGCAATAGGAGGCAACAGCTTGGGGACTTTCAGATAGCACTGGAAGAGGAAAAAAACTTTAATTTTTTTCTTGTGGATGGCGGAAAGAAGCAATCCCATAAAGGCTTGGTGAAACGGTTTGGTATGCACTATGATGGAAAGTTGAAAACTACCATTCGTCTTAATCAGATGTCTAGTCTTGAACGCCTTAAAAGCGATATACGTAGGGAGCTGTTCACGGGATTCGACATTAGTCCACTTCCAACAAAAATAGAAGGGTTTTCCATGGAAAACCTTATCAAAAACACCCTGCATACAGATAAAGAACGCATTTTTGTGGCTTTTGAAATGAGGGAAGATCTTCTGGGCGATACAACCATCCAGAAAGCGTTGCATTGGTTTGCCACCACTTATTGCCAAGCTGGGGATATTCCTGAAGGGGCCCCAAAGTTTCATTTCTTCCTGAACGTTAAATACCGCAACCCCGAAGCCAGTCAAAAAAGGAAAGTCCGCAAGCAGCTTGAAAAATTCACCCAATATATCAAGCTGGAACAACTGGAAAATGTAACTACAGACGACATCGACGAATGGTTCGATAAACATGGCTTCACCGAGACTGAAACAGCCAAAGAAGCTGTTCTCGACAAGTACTTTACCGAAGAAGAATACCCGATGGAAATGGCCTTGATTAAAATTTCCGAACTCATATCAAAATACAATCAAAGCGATCAAGAACTCTATGCCTTGATACACAAATACTAATACCATGGAAAAAACGCCTTTTAAACTCACCCAAAGTGACGGTTTTGTAAAAAACGACCCGAATACCTATATCCTTTCAGATAGCCTTAAAAAAGCGGTAGATGTAGCCTTGCTGCTTAACCAACCCTTGATCCTTACAGGCGAACCTGGGACGGGAAAGACCCAACTGGCTTACAAACTGGCGCACGAACTGCATGCACAGACCGATGGCGATTTTGCACAGCATCCCTTGGAGTTTCACACCAAAACCACTACTACAGCCCAAGACCTATTTTATGTGTATGACGCCATAGGCCATTTTCGGGATTCCAACATCCAAAAGGAAGCCGGACCCGAAGGGGCTTCCCCCTACATATCGCTTCAGGCATTGGGGAAAGCCATTGCCCTTACCAATACCGAATACCTCAATTCGGCAGATTCGCTCATGCCCGAGGGGACCCAACCCATGAGTTCCGTGGTGTTGATCGATGAAATTGACAAGGCTCCGCGTGATTTCCCCAACGATATCCTTAACGAAATAGAAGAGTTTGTTTTTCGTGTCAAGGAACTAAGGCAGGAGATCCGAAAATCTTCAGATAAGCGGATACTGGTCATTATGACGAGTAATTCCGAAAAATCACTACCTGCTCCCTTTTTAAGGCGCTGTGTATTTTATCACATTCCGTTCCCCGAACCCGAGCAACTGCTCGAAATTGTGTCCAAGAAAATCTCTAAGCTAGGAGAGGGGAAGGAAGAAAAAGTAATGCAATCCATACAGCATTTTATTTCCATCAGAAAAAGGGTAAAAAAGAAAAAACCCGCCACTTCCGAACTCATTTCCTGGCTGCATGTGCTGGAAATGGAAAAGTTCTTTGAAGGCGAAACCGATTTTAATGCCCTCTCCGACGAACAGAAAAACATTTTACGGTTCAGCTATTCGGTCCTGCTTAAGGATAAGGATGATGTAGCATTGTTGGGCAATACCTTGTAAATATAAATACCCGTGGGATCTAAAGGCAAACATGTCGATATACCCTTGGCCACCCTTATCGCATTACTGGAAAGGGAAGGCTTCCGTATTGGCATAGGCCTTAGGTTAAAATTGCAACAGGTACTGTATTCTTTTTGGGATGGCTTACAACCGGCCGATTTGGAAAGGATGAAGGATTACATCCGCCCCCTTGTTGCCAAATCCGAAAAGGAAGAAGGGCTTTTCGATCATGCCTATGAACTTTTCGTAAAGGAGATACAACGCGAGTCCGATGCTTTTAAAAAACGTATCATATCGGGAGAGAAACCTCCAGAACCACCCCGACCCCCTGGAGAAAAACCTATCCCCAAAAAGAATTATACAAAGTTGTTTCTGTTATTGTTGGATGTGGTTTTTGTAGTTCTTTTTAGTTATTCCCTGCATTTTTACCGCCAACCCCCCAAGATTCATCTTACAAAGCCTATTACAGAATGGGTAAGTTTGAATGAAAAACATAGCATTGAAGGACACATAAGTGGAGTCTTTACAGAAGGGAAGATTCTTATCGATGGGAAAGAGGTAACACAGCCGCAAAGGCATTGGTTTCCCAAGGAACAAAGCATCCGTTTTTCGCAGTCGTTCAATATTGCCAAAACCTACGAAATTGGCTTTAGGGCCCGCAATGTTTGGGCATTTCGGGATACCCTACAAACCTATACCATTGTCGTATGTAAAGATAGACCCATTATCGATTTTACCTATGAAGTAGATGCTGCTAACCCAAGGAAAATTAGTTTTGCTCCAGTCTTGGATAGCGTAGATATTACAAGGCCCTACCGAATTTCCTTAAAAGCAAACGATAGCCTAATCCCTTCTGAAAAGCTGGAAGTGCATACCGATAACCTTTTGGTGTATGAATTCCCTTATCCAGATCCTTATGAAGTTGAAATGACTGTTGCCTATGAAGGGGAGTTTGAAAGCACTCTTTGTCATACCGACACTAAGCATAAAACCATTTCCATAGATGATGGTCTTATCCTTGGGGATAAAAAGGAACTTGCCCTAGCAAATCCACGGGAAGGGATACACGACACAAAGACTTTGGTCTATGACCTTGACTCCGAGAGCATTGCTTTCGATCTTTTCGGTAAAGACTCTTGGAACTCATTAACCGGTAAAGAGCTTATACTACTTATTGGGGTTTTACTGTTGCTATTTGTTTTGTTGCCCCTATGTTTGGAGCTGTTCTATTTCAGAAAACGAAAAACAGCATTGTCCTACAAGGTAAAAAGGGGATTGGAGTTTGAAGGGATACAACCGCCCTACGAATTGGAGTTCCCCATACAAGACCATCATATCCGCCCCGAAAAGGAACTCTTTGAGTTGTCCCGTTTGCTGAAAACGCGCCAAGAGGCCGGAACGGTAAGCTTGGATGTGGATGAGAGTATCCGTAAAACGGCTGAAAAAGCAGGTTTTATGGACCTTCAATTTAAAGAGACCACCAAAATACCAGAATACCTTGTCGTTGTGGACCGAAACCATTCAGGAGGGTTTCACCTAGAGCTGTTCGATTACGTGAGTGGTTTCCTAAAAAACGAGGACACCCTCATGGAGGTCTTTTACTTTAACGATAGTCTTAGGCATCTTAAAAACCCGGAACATCCTCACGGTATTTCTATTGAGACCCTATCCGAAAAGTACCCCGATCATATCCTGCTTGTTGTCAGCGATGGGAAGAACATGGTGAGCCCCAAATGGGACCGTGTTTTCGATTGGGCCCAGGAGATAATCCCCAAATGGGACAAAAAATTCTTGCTCACTCCAAGAAGTTATAGCGAATGGGACAGCAACGAAAACCTATTGGATCCGCACATTCCGGTGCTCCCCGCTACACTGAATGGGTTGCAGTATCTATCCGAAAATCTTCTGAACGAAGAACTTCCCGATCTTAAGCAGCGTGTGGTCGATTTAAAATTGGAACAAAGACCGTCTTTTTATAGTTATACCACGGTAGAGGCCATTGAGGAGTTTTTGAAAGAACCCATACTCTTTCAATGGTTCTGCTCTTTAGCGGTATACCCCAAAATACACTGGCCACTGGTTGTTGTCATTGGTAAAGCACTTTCGGAACAGTACAGTGATGAAGGAGTCGCCTTTCCCCTTAATTACCAATCGCTGTATAAAATAAGTGAAGTATCCCATTTGTTGGAGGGCAAAATGGACGATGATCTCCGTATGGACTTATTGGATAGGTTGGAGCCCAAGGCAGAGCGTATTGCCCGAAAGGCGGTGCTCGATCTGTTACACCAAACGGATGTACCCGAAGATTCCTTTATGTATCGGGAAATACTGGTACAGACAACCCTTAACCAATCCCTACTCAATAAAAATGATGGGGTTGCAGCTCGGGACCTGTACTATTTATGGGAACATAACCTTATTGAGGATTGGGTGTCCAAAAACTATATGGAAGGTTCTGAAAACCTTTGGGAAGAAGAGGCCAAACAATTCTTTGAACCCATTAATCCCAAAAGCTGGAAGCATCTGTTATTTCCCCGTGGCCCTATGTACCTTATATCGGCTTTCTTGCTTGTGCTAATGCTCAATTTTTCGGTGTTTCCCATGCTTTTCGATAAACCAGCTACGGGTAGATTGATAGATATAAATTATTCGGCAGAGTTGAACAACCATGCGGTTAGGGCCTATGAAATGGGGGATGAGTTAAAAGCTGCAGATTCCTTGCAAAAAGGGAGTGATAGGGAGTATGTAGTATGGCAAGTTCCTTACAATTTGGATGTCATAGAATTTAATCGGGTTATGGATGCCTACAAAACCAAAGATTTTGAAGGGGTATTGGGGCATCTTTCTCAACGACAGTTTTCCGATTCGCTTCTCCTGGATGTATTCCATTACCAGGGACTGTCTCATTACTATTTAGGCGATAGCGAAAATGCAAGGCGATACTTGGATACCATTAATTATAAACAGCCTGAGTATTTTGACCAGTTTTTGGAAAGTTTGGAAACCCTCTTGGAAGGAACAGAATCCAGCCAAGCAGATGAAAATACAAATCAAAATGAGGTAACCGATCCAGACCCAGATCCAGAAGGCCCGAACCTTTGTGGAACCTATTCGGGCTTCTCACGTGAATTATGGCGTAAAGAGTTTTTAAAGCCGTTACAAAGCGATAGTTGGCAGGTGGTAGTAGCTTCCTTTAATGAATTGGATGAGTCCGATTTGGACAGGGCTACCCGGACAAGGAACATTTTTTTGGACAAACACCCTAACCTCGATTTCGATATAATGCCGTCGGCAAGTAATTTAGGGCCTAATGCAATACAGTATTCTGTTGTACTAGCCAAAGGGCTTGGCAGTCAATCAAGGGCGAGGGAAATTGCTGCTTTTGCCCAAGAGTGTGGCATTGCACCCGATGCCTTTGTGATACAAGGCTACGTTTCCCCACCTTGTAAGGTAGAATTGAGGGTCCATGTTCAGGATTCGGTTCGGTTAAATGCGCTATACGATGCTGAAGTAGTCCTCTTAAATGCCCAACGACAGGTCATTCAAAAAGATTTTGTAGATCGAGGAGGTAGTATTGTTTTTAATGGATTGGAGTGTGGCCAACGGTTATGGGTACGGGCATCGCTTGCAGGATATGAAACCAAGGAGGAATACATAACCCTCGTTGCAGATTCTCCTGAACCTAAAACCAGTGTATATTTAAATCTTGTAAAAGAGACTACTTCACCTTTTCCTAACATCGCGTTTCAACCAATCTACTTTGATTATGATAAGTATAATATTAGACCTGATGCTGCTGTAGAATTAGCAAAAGTGGTTGCAGCTATGAGGGAATATCCAGAATTACAGATACGGATTGAATCCCATACTGATTCCAGGGGGAATAGCGCCTATAACATAACTTATACAGAAAAAATGGCGCAATCTGTTATGGATTACCTTATTTCTAAAGGAATAGATCGCCAAAGGCTCTCAGCTATTGGTTTTGGAGAAGAGTATTTGGTCAATAAATGTGCTAATGGTGTAGAATGCAACGAAGAACAACACCAGCAAAACCGCAGAACAGAATTCAAGATTGTTCAGAATTAAAGTGTATAATCTTTTACATCTTTAAAATCCTCGGTCTTTGAACCGAGGATTTTTTACATATGGACTGCCTTAACCTACCAATTCAGGTTTGTGCATACTTACAACCGATAGCACCGCTACTCCGTTTACCCAATAGTAGTAAGCATCGATCCCTTTAAAAGAGAAAACAAAAGGAACGGCAATAAACACTATGGCTACCAATAGGTCTACGGTGAGGTGAAAACGGTACGAAAGCACCCGGAATACACCAAGGTGATGATCGGTTAATACAGTTAAGATAAATGCTGCTATCCCTGTTACTACCGAGATCTGTACGGCCAACGGACTGGAATCGCCCAATCCCAATAAAAAGGGAAGTACTATTAAAGCGATTGCTACGGGATAATCTAAAAAGGCATGTATTCTTTTGGTGATAAAACGCATAACATAAAATTTTAAAGGTTCATTAAAAGTTGAATTAACAGGTACAAAGCTAGTGGGAGATATGTAGGGAGGTGCTACAAAAAACACCCTATTTATGGTACCTTTTAAATGGCCTCTTTTCTGGGAGGTTAATTTTCTACAATACACCTACTCGGTTTCCAGCTACTTTTGTTTGCGAGAGAACGCTATTTTTAACTATCTTTTTAAAACCATGATTATAGATACCCATAAACCGACTTCAGAAATAGGATCCTATATAGAGACCTTTATTTATTTCAAGGACTTTATGCCGGACCATTCCAAGGAACGGGTTATCCCTACGGGTCATGTGTTCATCATTTTTGAATTGGATGGTTTTACCCGCAATGTTTTCGACAATGATACCCTAGAGCCCATCAAGGAGTTTACCCAAGTTTGGGTGTCGGGGGTGCATAAAAATTACATTACCATTTCGGCCCACCAGAAATCCGAAATGTTTGTCATTCAGTTTAAACCTTATGGAGCCTATCCATTCCTACATTGTAAGCAACATGAAATTAGTGATTGTGTGCTTCCAGCTACGGCTATTTTTGGGAATGAAATCCTATTACTTAGAGAAGCGCTTTTAAATGCCAATTCTATAGCCGATAAGTATGGGGTAGCCGAAGCATGGTTGCAGGACAGGTATGTAGCTGCCAAACAACCCCCTGAGGCTTTTTTGAAGGTATTTCAGAAGATAGAAACCCAGAAATCGGTAAACAACCTGGAAGAACTTTTTGTGGATTATCCCTTTACGCAGAAACATCTTATTAACCAGTTCAAGAAATACGTTGGGGTAACGCCCAAATACTATCAGCGGTTGGTGAAGTTCAATGAAATCTTGGGGATGATTCAAAAAAAGGAACCCATTACCTGGACACAACTCACGTACGATTATGGCTTTTCGGATCAGTCACATTTCATAAAGACCTTCAAGCATTTTTCGGGATTCAGTCCACAAGAGTTCATTTTTGAAGAATTTCCACAGGACGACAAGAATTTTTTCCCCTTGGATAGGGAAGAGGGTTAATTATTTACAATACTCTTATAGCCTCACCGCCTAATTTTATCCTCCTAAACTTAATATGATGGATTTAGCTACAGCATTTACAAACATTCATTGGGCTTCTGTTTTGGTAGCCGCAGTTTCTTCTTTCCTTATCGGGGGGATTTGGTACGGTCCTATTTTCGGGCGGGCTTGGATGAAGGAATTCGGCTTTACAGAGACAGACCTAAAAAAACGGAGTATCCCAAAAACCTTTGGACTTTCTTTGGTTTTGGCATTTATAGCCGCCCTTATTTTAGACCTATTTATTGGTAAAGAAGCTGATCTTATATTTGGTCTTTCTGCAGGTTTCTTTGCAGGCTTGGGCTGGGTAGCCACCTTTTTGGGGATTCTGTATTTGTTCGAAATGAAATCGCTTAAAGCATACCTCATCAATGCGGGGTATTGCATTGTATCGTTAACCACCATGGGCGCTCTATTGGGTGCTTGGTAAAAACACAAAAAATGGAAAAAGGACTTTTAGAAAAAACAGGGAAACCATTACAACATTGGATCGATGTGGTAAAAGAATCCAAGATTGAAAAGCACGGTGCGATCATCAATTTTTTAAAGAACGAACATGGCTTTACCCATGGGTATGCCAACTTTGTATCGTTAAAAGCACGACAAGCCGATGCTGCTTCCATAGACGATGCCTCCCTTTTGGAAAAGCAGTACATGGGAAAAGAAGATTTAAAGCCTATTTACGAGAAATTGCTTTCCGTGATCGGGGCTTTTGGTGATGATATTACCCGAACCCCTAAAAAGGACAGTGTAAGTATGATACGGAAAAGACAGTTTGCCTTAATAAAACCAGCGACCAAAACCAGGATCGACCTGGGGTTGAAGTTAAAGGATAAGCCTACGACCGACCGATTGGGGAATTCCGGACCGTTTGGGGCTATGTGTACGCACCGCGTACAGCTGTTTACCCCAGAGGACGTTGATGAAGAGCTTACCCAATGGTTGCTGGAAGCCTATGAAAGAGCAGAATAATAAGAGTGTAGTTATGATCATGCTACATTACTAGGATATAACAGTTTTAGGTTCTTGATGGAGCTTTGCAGTTCCCTGGCTTCTTCGATCAATTGCCGACGTGTTTCCTTTTTGTTTTCTAAAAGGCTAAGTGTCACCTTGTTCAGGATTTCGGTTTGTTCCTGATGGGAGAACTTCTCCGTATTGTTACAAATACAATCCAAAATGGCATGAATGGCCACTTCTATCTCCCTGTTCCTGTCTTTTTTAAATAATCGTAACATGGCTCAATGGTTTAATTTTGAATAGTAAAATGCAAGCTCTGTGCCAAATATTTAAATGCTTGAATATCAATTAATTAAAAACAAATTTATTAGAATGATATAACAGTTGATACTTGTTCTTGATCATCTTTAGGCTTCTTCTTTCTTCAATCTTAACCATGGAAGCTTTTGGATTCGGTTTAGGTATAATGATTACAAAGAGGTTAATGAATATTTTATATGGATACTGTATAGTCTATACATAAAAATCCACGGGAATTCAAGGTGGGCTTGTAATCAATAAACTAATTTAACTATATTTACCTTCAAATCTCCCCTAATTATTTATCGTTTCCCTGGAGTGGGTATATAATCCCTTCAATAATTTGAGACTTGTAAGGCAGAAGTTTTTTGTCTTTCAGATTTAGTCAATAAAATTATTGAAGGTTGAATTTTACTTATAACTAATGACAAACTATAATCGATTAGATAATGGACTTAAATCTAAACTTGACCAGTTTTTTGATAAATGGATACAATGGGATGAAGAAAATAACACTTCAGCAGGTGGAGTCCAGCCCAAGTTGGTTTTTGCAAATTTTAAGGGTGACCATTTCCTAGATTTTAAATCGTACAAGAAAATTATCAAATTCATTGTCGCAAAGTACAGTTCATTCGATGAAAAGTTGTGGGCCATAAAAAACTTTATTTGGAAAAACCATCTTTTTAAAGGCGGGTCAATAGAAGAGCGCCCTAGGTTTTTAGGAACGGTTATTAATACGGAAGTATTTGCAGGATTTTTATCTTCAGATGAAAGGTTTCGTAATTTTTTTGATACCCCTGATGAGATATATACATTTATTAATGACCCTTCAAGAGAACTCGCACTTAATAAGGACCTTAAACTAGTTAAACTTAAAGAGAGTGGTAGAAGTGTTTGGATGACATGGGATGAGATCTCAAGCGACCGGAATCCGTTTAGTTTTTCCAAAATGAAAAAGAAAGTTGAAATTATAAATGCTTTAGGGTTGACAGAGGATTACTTGAACAATCAGATTGCTTTGTATGTATTTTCAGAAGTAGAACAGACCTATTTAAAACGGCCAACAGTTGCAGACGCTAATATTGACAATCTGTTATGGAGACCGACTCCAGTATCTTTTACCCGTTATGGCCTAACTGAACCTTTAACACACGATGATTTATCAGAAGAATACGACAATAAAAGGCCTGAAGCTGTTATAGATAGCGATAATTTTTCTTTTAATTATTTTTATCAAAAAACAGACCATTTAATTTAAAATTATGTGAACAGATGATAAAATCGGAAAGGGAGTTTTTTAATTATTTTTATTCTTTAGATCAGAAAAAGAAGCAAGAACTTCTAGTTGATATTTTTTCTGAAAATGAAAAAATCCTTTCAAAATTGGTTTTAGCGGGATCTGGGGTAAGTGCGTCCGAAATTGCATTGGTATATCTTAGAAAACTGTCTTCTCAAGATATTCGGGACCTACAGGAATTAATTGAAACTATTGTAACCGAATCTATAGGAAGCAAGAATCAAGAAGTCATCTTAAATAAAATTAGAGTATTAGCTCTATTTAAGCAAGCTGGTCTTCGTGCTCCGTTCCTGGAAGCATTAATTTTTAATAAAGAAATATCCGAATCACTAAGGATACATTTTGCAAAACTTCTGGTCTATTTGTATCCAAAAACCCCTAGAGTTAATTGGGACCTAAAGGAAACCCCTTTCCTAATTGCCGCAAAGGTAAATTACAAAGTCGAGGACCCTATAGGTATGCTCTCGGAACTTTTGGAAATTTCGACTAAACCTAACAAATTGATAATTGAATCCTTAGTTGGAAGGCCCTTAACAAACCTCTTAATTAATTTGTTTATTACCAAAGGGCTTTTCAGGGAATATGTTTCGGAGATTCTTCCAAAACTTGAAAAACACTGGTTGTATGAGTACATACAACAGACACTAGAATTAGGGTATTTTTCAGAAAGTGAAATTTTAAGCAAGATCGAAAGTCAAAGATTGAACAACGATCTTGCAAAAAACGCCGTAAACGACATTTTAACTAGTATTATAGAACATGAGGAAAACTTCAACCAACGTTTTTTCTACCTAGATTCTTTTGAAAACTATGCGACGTTCACCTATTTTTATGAACGTCACACTAAATTAACGCTTGGAATTCTACAGGATTGGAATATAATAGTCTCTAAATCGGGTACTGGGCTGATTTTCCAACCAAAAAGTACTATGGATGGGGGTGTAGACGAAAAGATTTCTCAATTAGAAGACACTTCAAGTACGATTGAAAACAAAAGAGAATTACTAAAGGAAATTATTGCTGATTAAATGATAAATAAGTAGATATAATGTATAAAAATTTTTCATCCTTAATTCAGACATATCTATTTCAATACCATTTGAAAAAGAACTCAATAGAAAAAGATCTTTTTATTGACAGTAGGGATTTTTTATACATGATCGCTGGTATCAGGGCTTTATCAAAAGGGGTTAAGTTTAGTGAGACAGAGTTTAAAAGTAAAAATGTACTGATTCATAGCCTCATTTTTCAGAAATGGATTCTTAATTTGAAGTTATTACTTCCGCACGAAGACGAGGTTCTTTACAACCTGAAGAAATTCAAGAAATTCTTGTCAGAAGAAGTTGATGATGATCAAATTCATGAAGTCTATTTCCATATAAAAGAAATTTTGGGAATATCACTGGAGGAGATATATAAAGAAAAGCCCAATAAAATTCTTAAAAAATTATCCAGCGAAAATAATTTGGTATATAAGGCGAGGTATTTGTTGGGAATTCCTGGGTGGAAAGCACGTCTAAAGTATTTGGTAAAGGAAGGGATTTATAATTCGGATGACGAAAAATATTCTTTTGATAAATTCTCGAAAACTCCATTGTTTAATAACTTACTTCACAATGGATTTTCTATAGAAAGAAAAGAAGGTGAAGACTCTAATATTGTGGACGCCTTTGTACTGTGTATTTAAAAGCATCTAGTTTATGCTTTA
>JANQKN010000030.1 GCA_028281065.1 Flavobacteriaceae bacterium
TACATACCAGGTTTCGGATTACGGAATGACCCGCCAAGAGATGCTGGACGAAATGAATAAAATGGTGAAAGAAGTTTGGCCGTTATACAGGGAATTACACACTTGGGCCCGTTACGAATTGGCCAAAAAATACAATGCCGAAGTACCCGATTACATTCCTGCACACTGGTTGCCCAACCGTTGGGGACAGGATTGGAGTGCTTTGGTGACTGTCGATGGGCTCGATGTAGATGCTGCCTTAAAGGACAAAGATCCCGAATGGATTGTAAAAGAAGGAGAGGATTTCTTTAAAAGCATTGGGTTCGATGCACTTCCCGCCAGTTTTTACGAAAAATCCAGCATGTATGCCCTTCCCGCAGATGCGCCATATAAGAAAAACAATCACGCTTCGGCTTGGCATATGAACTTAGAAAACGATCTGCGTTGTCTCATGAGTATAGAGCCTACAGCAGAGTATTACGAAACCATCCACCACGAGTTGGGACATATCTATTACTACCAAGCCTATACCAATCCCAATGTTCCCCCTTTGCTAAGAGGTGGGGCCAATAGGGGCTATCATGAAGCCATTGGTAGTTTATTGGGGTTTGCCGCTATGCAAAAGCCCTTTTTGTCCCACAGAGGACTAGTGGATGCCGATTCCGAAATAGATGAAACACAAAACCTATTGAAAGAAGCGTTGAGCAATATTGTGTTTTTACCCTTTTCTGCAGGGGTCATGACCGAATTCGAAAATGCACTCTATGCCGAAAACTTACCCAAAGACCAATTTAACAGCAAATGGTGGGAATTGGCCAAAAAGTACCAAGGGATGGTTCCTCCAACCGATAGGGGTGAGGAGTATTGCGATGCTGCTTCAAAAACACACATTAACAATGATGCCGCGCAATATTACGATTACGCCATATCGTATATTCTGTTGTTCCAGTTTCATGACCATATCTCGAAAAACATTTTAAAACAGGATACGCATGCAACCAATTATTATGGCAGTAAGGACGTGGGTGCCTTTTTAAAGGAGATTCTAGAAAGCGGTGCTAATAACGATTGGAGGGTACTGCTAAAAGAAAGCGTGGGAAGCGAAATGAGCGCAAAACCCATGTTGGAGTATTTTTCACCCTTAATGGAATATCTAAAGGAACAGAATAAGGACAGGACATACACATTGCCCGAAGAATTGTAAAATTAAAAGCTTACGGGTTACAATTTAACTGTATCGTTAAATCCATACAGAAAAGAGCAACTTTCGATAAGCAAATAAGTTTTCAAAACTCGAACTTTGGAATTTTAACCAAGCCATAAGGCAATAACGTAAATTTCAAAAAGATGAAAAGAATTACACCATTCCTAATTTTGGTTTTACTCACCTTGGGTTGTTCCAACTCTAAGAACGACACGGATTATAGTGAAGAGCTAAGTGCTCTACAAACTGAATTGAATAGTTTAAAAAAACAAAATGCAGAGCTATCCAATAGCTCCAAAGGCCAAATCACTACATTTTTAACATTTCAGGATAGTAATGCCGAAGAGGCTATGAACTTCTATATAGGGTTATTCGAAAATTCAAAGATCACCCATGTTCAGAAGTATGGGAATGAAGGGCCTGCCAAAGAGGGGACCATTATGTTCGCAACCTTCGAGTTGAATGGAAGTCAATTTGCCTGTAGCGATAGCTATATTAAGCATGAATGGGACTTCACGCCCGGAGTTTCTAATTTTGTAGAATGTAAATCAGATGAAGAGATTCAGCATCTATTTGCCAAACTATCCGAAAACGGACAAGTATTGATGCCATTAGACAACTACGGCTGGAGCACGAAATTTGCTTTTGTAGAAGATCGGTTTGGCGTGTCTTGGCAGCTGAATTTGCAATAATCCCCTAAGTACTTGACAGAATCAAGTACCTTTCGTTATATAGAGCCACCTACAAGGGTGGCTTTTTTTATGAATTTAGATTACTTCTGCATCTAAGAAGGGCCATGAAATAAACACAATGCCTATATTTGGTTTACTAACCATGACTGTATAATGAAATACTTTTTCTGTCTGTTTGCAATACTGTCCCTCGTTTACTGTAAGAACCCCAAAGAAGAGACCGTATTGGTGGACACTAACTGCGATAATACCAAATTGGTAGACTATGTGTATCCCGTGAATAATTTCCTGGAGGGGAAAACCTTTGTTTATTCATTAAAATCCAACCAAGAAGCTACCATCGATACTATTAGAAAAGAATTCAAGGTCTACAAAGATTCATTATTGGTAAAAATCTCAAAAGATACTTTGGGGGTCATTACAGATTCCACCGTTTTTAAGGTCACGAATGGAATTCCTGAAACCTTGGATTCATACACCAAAGCCCCTAGTTTAAACCCCGACTTACTACCCACCAAAACGGTTATAACTGGAAACAGATATTGCGAGTTCTCAACCTATAAGAGTACCTATTCATATACAATTCCGACCATAAATGGGGATATGTCCCGAGAATTTAAAGGGCATACCACCCATAAAGGATATGTGAAGAAGCAGTTCAATAATGTAGAATACGAATGCGCCCTTTTCGAATCGGAAAAGACCGTAACGGTTTCCATAAAGGGAATGTCGGAAAAACTGAAGGGCACCTGGAAAGGTTGTGGCTGTAAGGGATTAGGGGAACTCTACTCGACCACTACCTTGGAAAACGGTTTGGTTTTAGAACAACAATTGGAAGAAATCATCGAGTGATCCCTTTGTAACTTTTATGCCGTGATTAACTCTTATAGGAGACGCTAACATAATTTAAACAACCCCCATGAATAACAAAAAACCATTGTTACTTTTAAGCGGACTATTGTTAACCATATTCACTTCCTGTATTTTTTATACCCCTGAGAGTGACCAAAACAAAGAAGTAAGCCCTGAAAAGAATTTTACAAATAGATCGGAGATTCCCTTTATAGAAAATTGCAAGGACGATCACACCACTGCTTGTTTTCAGAATACCATAAGCGATTTAATACTCCAGAAAGTAGATGAAAAAGGCATGATACTTAAACAGGACACCCTTCAGATTATGGTTAGGGTTAATGAGGATGGAACTTTATCCTTGTTGGACAATAATACTTCCAATGAGTCCTTAAAAAAGGTGGCTGCTTCTGTGGTCTCCAACATCACTAATGTTCAACCGGGGTATTTGGAAGAGCAAAAGCGATACATCTCTTCCGGTTACAGTTGGTTCATCATTATAGAAGACAACAAACTAAAAAACAGATTGGATTATAAAGACTTTTAGCTAGCATAAACAACCAGAAAAATGGACAGAATAAAACTATTTGGGATACTATTCGCAATGGTCACGTTAAGTGCCTGCGAATTCAATCAGTCGGTCAATAAGGATTTAAAAACAGGAGCCTACTCTAGAGGAAATGGCCTGGGTTGCGATGAAATTGTCATGAAAGTAAATGGACAGGAAGAGAGCCGAAACGAGTTCATTGAGGCAGAGAAAGTAAATTTCTATTTTAATAACATAACAGGTTTTAAAAAGATAAAGGGGAAAGCTTTTCCCGGTATGTCATTGGTTATCCTGAGTGAAAACGACACCATTAGGAACCATCCCGATTTACTTGCTCACTTGAGTGAAGGCACGGATTTGTCGCCCCTACAACTTCGAAGCTATTTTATTGCTGACCTACCCTATGAACACAACGAAAAATACAAAGTCCAGATAAAAATCTGGGATAATAATGGCGATGGAACGTTCGAGTACGAAATGCCCTTTTCCATAAAAAAGAACGAACTGCTTACCATTAATTCCCAAAATGTAGGCTATTCGAACTTTTACTTATGGGACGAAACCGAAAAGCTCGTTTGCGTCAATGAAAACGTAAATGCAGATAACACCTTGATCTTAATAGGAGAGGGATTGGATGGTCTAGAGGTTGTGGATGGCAAGGTATATCCTGTATTTTCTATTGAACTTTCGGACAGTCAAGGGAATTTAATTATATCGAACAACAATATTTTAGAGGAGTACGAGGAAACTGGAGTTGATTACGAAGCTTTTCAGGATAATCAATTAACTGCTATCATGACCTTTAAGCGTGGTGAAATACACAACCCTTGTACGCTGAAAGCTTCCTTAACAGATTTGAAGTCGGATAGAAAACTAGAGATTGAAGCACAATTAAAGGTGCACTAGAGATTTAAATAGCACTGCTCCAAGCGAATGATAACAAAGTTTGGGTATCTTAGTATAAATAATGATTGGAAAGGTATAAACAGGATACCATGGAGTTTAATGACATTACTACTTTTTTGGAATACTATACCAAGATAAAAGCCAGAACCCGTAGGCTTTTTAAGTACATACCCCCAGACAAAATAGAGTGGACGTACGAGAAGGGAAAGTTCACCATTGGGGATATCATAAGGCATTTGGCCAATATCGAGCGATTTATGTATGCCGAAACCGTGCAGTCCAAACCCAGTTTATATAAGGGTTGCGGCACGGATTATGCTAACGGTTATGAAGATGTTATCGATTTTTACAATAAGATGCACGAAGAATCTCTGGAAATCTTTTCAAAACTAAGCAAAGAGGATCTTGATAAGAAGTGCAAAACCCCAGCGGGTATAGAAATAACCACTTGGAAGTGGTTACGGGCCATGGTGGAGCATGAAATTCACCACAGAGGACAAATCTATATTTACTTAGGGCTGTTACAAGTACCAACCCCTCCCTTGTATGGGTTAACCTCGGAAGAAGTAATAGCGCGTAGCTGCGAATGACTTAATGTACCAAAATGGAACTCATAGGCAGGGTTAATAGAAGGAAGATATACTATGTTCAGGTGCGAAATAATCCTGAATGGAAATATTCATTGCCTAAAAATGATTGGGTAGTATTTACCATTGCTAATACCGAAGATGAAGAATTGGTGCCACCTGCAACAAAAATTTGTTTGGACAAAAACGTAGCTTACACATGCAGTGCAGGAACCTTAGCACATTGGTCTGAGCAATATTTTGATGAAGAAATAACTTGGCGTGCCATAGATTACGAAATACAAACCAAAAAGGAATTCGATTACGAAAACTCACCTGTAACCACTGCACATAAAAACTTTAGTGAAGGATTTTGGTTTGCAGCAACTTTAGCTAATGATCCGTATATTGAAATTGACAAAGTAGTTTGTCTGGATTTCACCAAACGAAAAGTAAAACAACATCTAACCAAATTAGTTGAAAAGATAAACAGTGGTTGGTTGCCAAGTGATGAGGAAATCGAACTTGCTAGATATGACAACCCATAAATTTTCAAAAGGCTAGGAAGTAATATGTAAAAAACAAACTATGAAAAAATCAATTTTACTAGTTCTGTCCCTTTTTTGTTTCTGCATGGTATACAGCCAAGACAAGGACAAAATAGAAAGGGCAGCCTTAGACTATATTGAAGGCTTTTACGAAGGGGATACCCTTAAAATTAAAAGAAGCATACATCCAGACCTATCAAAACTGGGGTATGGAAGCTCAAGCCGTGGCTCCAAAGAGCATGTCATGACGTACGAGCGGGCCATTGGTTTTGCTCGTGATGTGGCCAGCAACCCAGAATGGGCGGCACCTAAAGATGCCGTGAAAAAGATCGAGATTTTGGATGCCCAGGATAAAATCGCTTGTGTAAAGCTCACGCTCTATTGGGGAATCGATTATTTATTGATGGTCAAATACGACGATACATGGATGATCTCTAAAGTACTGTGGCAGTCTTTGGAATAAACAAACGATCGATAGCGTTTATAAAAAATGAACTTGAAAACCTTCATTCAAACTTTTCTTGTAATTTTTGTTACGGCCCCTTGTTTGTCACAAGAAATTAACGTGAATTTTCATACGGTAGCAGTTAATATCCCTGGAAGGCCAGGGCCTTGGCTAAAGCACAAAGGAAACAACTATTGTTACTACGAGATGGATGATGACAAATTCAGTGCACGTGCAGACCATCATTTTTACAGTATAGACGATAGTGGCAACATCAACGCCCAAATAGAAGTTCCAAGGGAGCTTCGGGTTACTTATTACGACTTATACGTTAAAAACGACACGATATTCACTACAGAATACTACAACCACAATACCTACTACCTTGACACAAAAAACGACACTTGGGTAAAAACCAAAAAAGGGATCGATTTGTATTATGAAGACAAAGATTATTGGGTGTATTCCCTGAGCTTTGGTGAATGGGGCGGAGTAACTTGGTTTAAAAACAAACAAACGAAAAAGCAATACGAGATTGGACTCACCACTCCAGTGGTAAATAAGCTTAATGGCGCGTATTACCTATCCGAAGGGGAACGGATTGTAAAAATTGAAGACCCAGCAAAACTGGATGTAAGCAAGGAGCCGTACGAATACAAAAAAGCAGTTCTCGATAAAAACTATCGCAGGTTTAATAATACTGCCAGTAATGGAGCAGAAGTTTTGTTCGAACACGAAAGGGAGGACTATTTTAACCCCAAATTTTCTATAGCTACATCGTTTGTTGCCCATAAGAAACTGTATCATCTATACAGTGACAGCATTTCTACTAAAATCGGGGTAATTAAAAATGGTGATTTGGAACCTGTTTATGAGTTCGAAACCAACATACACACTTTCCGTAAGCATTACGATAGTAGA
Organism: Flavobacteriaceae bacterium; assembly: GCA_028281065.1. Lineage (GTDB taxonomy): Bacteria > Bacteroidota > Bacteroidia > Flavobacteriales > Flavobacteriaceae > Aureisphaera. The sequence continues at coordinate 6,661 of JANQKN010000030.1, forward strand.
AATCGAATACAGAATAATCACTACCAAACCCTACAGTTTAGAACAGGGGATGATGAAACCTATGGACTCATAGAAATAGACGAAGGAGATGTAAACGTAACCTATTTCGAAAACACCTACCAAGAACCGATTTTTGGAGAAGAAACACTGAAAGAATGGTTCGAAAAGACGTTCGACTTCTATTATTCAAATTTCAACGATCTAAAATTGGATCAAACCGATAAAGTAGAATTAGACGCCAATGCGACAAACTTAGCCCAAGGACATAAGGTGTCGCATTACCTACTTGATGGCAGGGATGCCGAAGGCCCTAAAGTTTATAGAAAAATAGAAAGTTCCGAGTTAAGACTGGCTAGTCTATATTACTATACGGCAGAAGCGAAGGAAGTCGAACTCATTTGGTTTGAATGGGGGAAAAACAACCATAAACTTAGGGGTATGGACGATTTTGTTGCTTTGTTGGCAAAGAGTTCAGAAATGGAGAAGTTATACAAGCTAAAATTCGATTGGATTTCAAAATTTCTACATGACAGATTGGGAACTCCTAGCAGTGTTAAAACAAAGGAAGATGAAGCACAACAAAAATGGGAAAAAGGAAATATCATCGTTAGGTTATCCTACGATAAACTTTCGGTCGATTTTACAATGCATAAAAAATGAACTACAGAGTAGTTTTTATATTGATTTTTGGAATTAGTGCTTTAACATATGGCCAGTCTGTACCTGAAGGCGGAAAGTATATAGGCTTCGAAATTTATTTCATCGAGGACTTTCAAACGAATAAGTTTTCCTATATGAATATGAATAAGAGGGAGCTAAGAAGATATAGGAGGAAGTTCAAAAATAAAACAGAACCAGACACATCGTGCGAGTATTATATCGATCTAAAAAAGAATGAAATTGCCGACGAACCATTTCTAGGCATATCCGATATACAATACTACGATGAGGTAAATCATACCATTGCATTAACCGATAGCGGGAAAGAAAAAATTAAATCTTTGGTGCCGACCCGTATCACTGTATTTGGAAAACCCTTTATTATAGTTGCCAATGGCAAGAAACTCTTGGGTGGCTGGTTTTGGACGTCCTATTCATCGAGTTGGTGCGACAGGATTAAGATTTCCATTGAGGAAGACACCGAATCTTTAAAACTTGAGTTTGGAGGATGTGGCAATGATACAAGAAATGACAGCAGGTTTATAAAGGAATTGACCAAGGTAGATGAATGAGTTATGCTATTATGAGCAACGAAACCCAATTAGAGCGCTATAAAAAACTCCTTTCCTACATAGATGCCAACTTTAAGGAGGACATCAACATAGAGAAGGTAGAAGCCGTATGCCATTATTCCTACCGAAACATCAACCGTATTTTCGAAGCCCTGCACCAAGAAACCATTGGTAAATACATTAAACGCCTCCGGTTGGAAAAGGCAGCCCAATACCTTAAGTATTCAGACATAAAGGTTTCCAACATTGCCTACGAAGTAGGGTTCGAGGATAGGGCTGCATTCAGTAAGGCCTTTAAAAGCAAATATGGAAGTTCCCCTTCCGCTTTTAGGGTGAGTAACGAGACGGTTTGGCAAGAAGCACACCAATCCTTATTGGAGAAAGAAGGAGACGATAGGGAGCCCCTTCAATATGAGATAGAATACCTACCCGATTTCGAATGCCTCTTTTTGGAATACCGTGGCTCCCATAAAGATATTCCTGCGATCGAATCCACTTGGGACAAGTTGTTTGCCTATGTAAACAAAAAAGGGATGGTTTCCAACGATTCTATTTTCATGACCGAGGTTATAGACGATAATGAAATTAGTGACGACATTAATTTTCGTTTCAACCTAGCATTCCTTCTCGAAAAACCCTTACCCTTTAAACCCAAAGGTCTTTTTAGAACCAAAACCCACAAGAGGCAAAAGTATGCGAAGTTTGTCCATAAAGGAGCCCACCAGAACAGTGTCGAATTTTACAATAGGATATATGCCTTTTGGATGACCGATGTGTCCCTGGAATTTGAAGACCTGCCTACCTTGGAGTTTTATCCCAACTACGACGAAAACCTTCCTCCAGAGGAGCTGCTTACCGAGATTTATATACCCGTAGTATAAAATACCACAGCTAAATCTTAATTAACTCCCGCTTTGCGGGCAAGAATGTCCAAAACGGACACAAAAACCAGTTCGTGGGCTTTTAGATTTGTTCTGTAAACAAAAAAAGAGCAAATGGAAGCATTAATTCAAGAAATGGAAGATCACATAGGATTGGCAGTTCTTATAATATTCGCTTTTTCCATGGGATTGGCGATTGTAGAGTTCTGTTATGAACTTTATAAAAAGAAAATCAACAAATGGCGGTTGGGCGAAATGTGGGCGAGCTTTTCGGTTTTTATTGTAGCACAACTTGTAGAAAAGATAAGTGTAGTGGGATTTGCTACTGCCTTTTACTTTTTGGCAAAAAACATCCCGTGGCAAATCCCGATCAATATTTGGACTACGATTCTTTGTATACTGCTTATCGATTTCCTCTACTATTGGGGGCATAGGATGGAACATCAGATAAGAATTCTGTGGAGTTACCATAGCATCCACCATAGTTCACCTATTTTCAATTATACCACAGCACTTAGAGTACCTTTTATTGATTCGTTTATAGCTTGGATATTTTACATTCCAGCCATTTTAGTAGGCTTTCACCCATACGTGGTCTTGTTGTCCGTACTTTTTATGTTGACCTATCAGTTTTGGTTGCATACCGAAATTATTGGCAAACTGGGATGGTATGAAAAAATCTTTGTAACCCCTTCCCAGCATCGGGTACACCACGGATCGGATAACATTTACCTCGACAAAAACTACGGAGCCATCCTTTCCATATGGGACCGTATGTTTGGGACCTTTCAGGAAGAACAGCACACACCCAATTACGGGCTAACAACCCCAATCAATACTATTAATCCCGTGAAGGTTCATTTTATAGAATATGTCCATATCTTTCGTGATGTGCGAAAAGCCAAAAACCTAAAAGAAGCTTGGAATTATTTAGTAAAACCCCCAGGCTGGAAACCCAAAGAATAAACTATGGATATAAAAACAATTCTTAAGGAGTACAAGTTAAAGTTCGGTTTCACCTTTTTATTGCTACTGCTGGAAGCTGGCATTTCGATCCTGTTTCCTTTGTTTATTGGTTATGCCATAGACAGTGCCATACAAGGAAACCACTACGGAGCCATTCAATTGGGATTGTTGGGCTTAGCTTCCCTGATTGTTGGGGTAGGCAGGCGGGTGTTCGATTCCCGCTTCTATGCCAAGGTATACCAAAAAATAGGAGCCAGGATTGTTATAAAAATAGAAAACGATAAATCCTCCATGAAATCGGCACGCTTGGGAATGATCCGGGAATTGGTAGAATTTCTTGAAAATGCACTGCCTCAGCTTATAAACAGTGTAATTGGCCTTGTGGGGGTGGTGGTTATTTTGGCCACCCTAAACCTTCCTGTCTTTTTTGGTAGCCTTATAGCCACAGTCCTCATATTCTTGGTGTATTGGCTAAGTAGTGAAAGGACCTTAAGGTTCAACAAACACTCCAACGACGAATTCGAAAAGCAAGTAGACGTTATTGCCACCAACAACGAAAAGGAATTAAAGTTTCATTTAAAGGAAATGATGAAATGGAACATCAAGCTTTCGGACTTGGAAGCCGTTAATTTTTCTGTTTCCTGGTTGGTACTCCTCTCGTTTCTGGTGGTCTCCATCATTATTCCCATAAACGATGGTATGGTACAATATGGCGCTTTGTTTGCGTTAATTATGTATGTGTTTCAGTACATGGAAAGTGTTATAAACCTTCCTTATTTCTATCAATATTGGTTGCGGCTTCGGGAAATAAAGCAACGGATGGAAGAAATTTAAATTGAAGGCTACTTTTATGAATCTGGGTTGTTGTCATACGCTAGGATTCTAATAAAGGATGCAAATTGCATATATTTGGGTTACTATGAAGAATTTGATTGTTTGTTTATTGTTGGTTTGGCAAGTTGCTGTGTTTGCCCAGAATGAAAATTCGACCAAAGATGAAAAGATAGCTTTCCAAAGCACTTTCGACCCGGCCAATCCATTTGCAAGTTTGGGGGAATGTCCCTATAATATCAAGAGCGCAGAGAAAGATATTCAAAAAGACTCCATGGCTATTATAATCCATGGAGGATTTCTGGGATTTGGGGATATGGATGGAACAAGGGTGTGTGAGTTTCAGGAAAAATACAATGTTGAATTTGTATACGTGGGATGCAACATTCTTTGGGACCCAAGTACGGAGGACACCTATGGATACAATGAGGTTGTGTTTAATTATTTAGCAGAAACATGCAGCCCCAGCGTTAAGGAAGAATATAGAAAGATTTGGAATTGAAAATAATGCTTGCAAATCATCACATTTTATGAAAAGAATAGCCCTTTTATTTATTGTGCTAATTCCATTACTGGGTTATGGTCAAGACGAATTCCTGTCCAAATACCAGGAGGCAGAAAACTTGATTCAATCCAATGAATTAGATGCGGCCTTTTCCCAATTCAAAGAATTGGAAAACAGTTTGCCCCAAGAGGACACCCTATATAACTACGCCCTGTGGTACAAAGTAATGTTGGCATCTTATTTAGAAGAAACCAACCGCTTTCAGGAGAAGTTTGATAAATCCCTAGCGCTTGGTTTGGAAGCTTTAGATGGCATTGAAAAAGGCAAGGATGTTTTTGATGATGAGTTTGCCAAGAACAAGTATTTTATGATCAAGAATATTACTGTATCCAATTACGGTTTGGGGAATTTTGAAGAAGGCAAGAAATGGAAAGAGAAAATGTACCAAGCCAAAGAAAAAGGGGAGTTGCCCGAAGGAATAGATGAGTATTTCAATTTCGACTTTTTTAAATTCGAAGACAAAAACATTTGGGGATACGAATGGTATGCCGATCTCCCTGAAGACAGGTTTTCCACAAGCTTCACAAAAGTGGTTTACTACGTATACAGCACCAATGAAGACGGTTCGGACAAGGATCAATTGTACAGGCTACATGTTTTAATGTTTCATGGGAACGGCCAAAATTTCGATTATGTAATGGATAAACGATTGGAAACAGCAGAAGGGGAAGTGGCCGGCACCCTCTACGCATACACATATAATGAGGATATTGACTTCCAAAAACTTCAGAACGATGTAAAGGAGGTCCTAAAAGGCAATTTACAGCCCGATACCAAAAGGACGACAACCATAGACAAAGACGGTAAGGTTAATGTCGACGTGAAGATTAAAAATTAGTTTACAACCCATAAAACCAAATTCATGAGCGATACAAGTCACCACGACGAGCGCATAGCGAATATGACCTTTGCCTATGCATACCCCTTTCTTTTACAGAAGATCGAAAAAAAGGGAAGGACCCAAGAAGAGCTGAGTCAGGTGATCGAATGGCTTACGGGCTATGATGAAACAAAACAACAAGGGCTCAAGGACGATGAAGTGACTTTTAAGGAATTATTCGATGAAGCTTCTTTAAACCCCAATGCACATCTTATTAAGGGGGTAATCTGTGGCTATCGTGTGGAGGACATTACAAACCCCACCACCCAGAAGGTACGTTATCTGGACAAGTTGGTGGATGAATTAGCGAAGGGCCGTAAAATGGAGAAGATTTTACGAACCCCTTAATAGCACTATGAAACACCCTTTCCTATCCTTGTTTTTGTTCCTTTTTCTGCTTTCCTGTGCAGAAAAAAAAGAAGAAAAGGAATCTGTAAACGAGACCATTCCAGCAACAGAACTAAGTAAGTCGGACATAGAGAAGAATCCAACCGCTATAGATACTTCGTTGTTATTCAAAGGCTGGGCAACCGATCGCTCCGCTCCCCATGTCGATTTTTTATTGACCAAGGATGAATATATCACTACAGAAAGATCACTTCCCTATACACTAAACGGCAATCATATTGAGATAGAAAGTGATGGTTTTAGGACCAAAGGGATCATTAATCATCTTTCCAACGATACCCTAAAGATTACTTGGGCCAATGATCGATTAGAAACCATATATCTCAGCTATAAGAACGGCTACAGCTTTTCCCGTGAAGACATCCTAAAAACCATGAAGTTTTATGGAGAGAACTATGCCAAAGAAGCCACTGGTCATGACTTTGTAGACAATGAGTTGGATCCTAGGTTATATGCGTTGGGGGAAATGGTTTGCGATACCAAAGACGAAGAATTATTTGCCTCTTTTCTCGAAATGATGTTGGCCTCACAAGGATCTGCCAGCGAAACCCCTTCGGATGTTTTTTCCACCATTTATTTCTGTCATCCCGAGTTAGTATTGGATTATCTGAAGAACAAATACACAGACGATCATTTAAAGGGACAGCTTGAATTTGGTTTTATGGACGACACCTACGATGCTAAAGACGATATGGAAGGTTACAAGGAACTGAAAGCCGGAATCGACGGATTGTTTAAGCAATAAGGGTTGGATTCCCAATCAAAATTTGTGGCAATTTTACTACCTTAGTAAAGCATAGAAATCATCCATTTATGAACACCACTCAAGTCATAGAACTCCTTAAGGATAACAAAAACGAACGTGGCATAGAACATTGGAACAAACTCAACTCAAAACCCGATCGTTTAAAGAGCTTTGGTATTGGTTTAACGGTACTTCGCAAACTGGCTAAGCAGATTGGACGCGATCATGACCTCGCAATGAAGCTCTGGAAGAGCGACATTTACGATGTAAAGATCATTTCCCTACTAATAGACGATCCCAAACGAATTACCAAGGAGCAAGCCGAAATGCAGGTGGAAAACCTTAACCAAGGCTATCTGGCCCATGTTTTTTCCTCTTGCGATGCCTCATTGGCTAAAACGTCTTTCGTGCCAGAGCTCGCCAGTGAGTGGATAGTAAGCAAGGATCCCATACGTCGCTGTTGTGGTTATGGGCTGTTGTACGAATTGTCCAAATCCAAAAAGAAGACGGCACCGGACGACTCCTTTTTCCTGAAGTGGATCGATCACATCGAAGCCTCTTTCCCTGAAGAAAGCAATAAGGTAAGACTTTCCATGGGCGGTGCCCTTATGGGAATGGGCAAGCGTAACATAACCCTGAACACCGCTGCTTTAAAAGTGGCAAATATCATGGGGCCTATCGAAGTGGAAACAGGAGTGACCAAATGCGAACCTTTCAACGTTTCAAAACACCTTACGAGCGATTATCTAAAGAAGAAGCTTGGCATTTAAGTAGACTCACCAATAGCGAATGATTGTAGTAGCGAGATATTCCGAGTTGGAAAGCACAACCAAAAACAAGCTCCATTCGTACATCACAGGCGAATTTGGGCATATCCCCATTGTAAACCAAACCGAATGGGCTATGCCCGATTGGACCATTATCTATTACGAAAACAATCAAATCGCTACTTTTTACAATGTAGTGGAAAGGGAGATCGCAATCGATGGTACGTTGTATAAAACAGGAGGCATCAATAATGTCATCACTCCCAAAGCATTTCGTGGAAAAGGATACGCTTCAAAAACCCTTAAGCAAACGCCACAACTGCTTTTTGATGATTTAGGATGCGATATGGGCCTTTTGCTCTGTGCCGAAGACTTGGTTCCGTTCTATGAACGCTTGGATTGGTTTACGGTAGATTGTCCCGTTTATTTCGAACAATCCAGTGGAGTAAAGCTATGGAAGGCCCAAACCATGCTATTAACCCAAAAATGGAAAATTAGGCCGCAGATGATTGAACTGAACGGATTGCCGTGGTAACTAAAGAGAAAATGGACGAAAAAACAAAAAGAGCTATAGAATTACATACGGCTGGCGCAACGGTTCAGCACCAAAGCCCATTTGATGAACTTGTTTCGTATAAGTCTGAAAAAAAGATAGACAAGCTGTTTATAGAAAAGTGGGTTTTGCCTTTTTATATGGTTACGCTTCACAATACAAGGCAATTCATTTCAGGTTTTAAAAAGGTGAAGGGTGATTTAAACATCGAAATTACCAAGCAATTATTGGGAGATTTTAATTGGCGGACCAGAATTGTGGGTGCTTACTTTTCGGCTATCGAGAATTATGTTGAATTAGAGGATATTATGGGGGTACATCTTTTAAAAAGTGAAGTTTGTTATGCTGGGGAAGGCTATTGTCTTGCCCTAGCTACTTTCAACACGAAAAACGGTGTTGAATACATAAAAAAGTACCTTGCCCATTATTTAACCCAGAAACACCTGTATTTTGATCAAAGAACGGCTATGGCAGCCCTAGATTGGATGGATAAGAAGAACGGAACCAACGAAATGGAAAAGTTTCTACCCCTATATCAAGAATGGGTTTCAGATAAATATTCCCAAGACATAAACTTAGCCATTGCTCAATTTCAAAAACAAATGGAGCAATTGAAAGATATAAAAGGAAGCATATGATCACCCTAGATTCCATTGTTAAAAAAGTGTTCAATTAATCCTGAAAAAATACAACGACCCCTAATTCCTTTTTTCTAACTTAGTGCGAAGCAACATAGCATAAGAAGGTTGTTGTATTTTTATATGGATTCAAAACAGAAAGCAACACTAAGAAACAAACTGTTCCGTCATCTAGACGGGATTGTGATCGCCCCCACCGCATACACACTACAAAAACACGGAGTTACCGATTATTTACTGAAACACAAAAAAGCAACCCTAGCAGAACTCACCAAAGCGTTTAAAGCCAACGAAGGGTACCTAAACATTGCCTTACGCGGGCTTTGTTCCCAAGGATGGTTGGTGCAACATGTAAATAACAAAGAGGGCTCTGTGGTCTATGAAACCAACGAAAAATCTGAAGTCGCTTTCGGCTATTTCTATCTCTACAAAGATGTGGTGGACTTGTTGAAAATGTCGGAACAGTACCATCCCAGACGGTTCGAAATCGAACCCTTTTCCAAACTGGAACAGATTTACAACGATTACAAGAATCGTTTCGGGATTGAACTGTCTGAAGATACCCTACAAAGAACCCTCCAGGAACAAATCCTGGCCCATATAGAAGGGATTGTCGTGGGTCCTACCATTGTACGATTGGGTATTACCGGGATGTTTCACAAATACTTTATGGAGTCGCGGTTTAGGCCCGAGGAGTTTCACGAAAACTACGAGGACTTTAGGCGGTTACTCAACATCCTGGCAGAGCTGGGGTGGTTCAATGTAAAAAACGGTTCCTTCGAGTTTAACGATGTTGGTCTGTTCTTCGCCAAGAGGGCAAGCGCTTATGGCGTTACTGTTTCGTACATCCCAACCCTCAGGAAGTTGGACGACCTTATTTTTGGCAACCCCAAAATCCTTAAAACCTCAGGACCTGGGGAAGAAGAGGCCCATGTGGATCGCGAAATGAACGTGTGGGGGAGTGGGGGTGCCCACAGTACCTATTTTAAGGTAGTGGACGAAATTATCATCGACCTTTTCAACAAACCCATAGCAGAACAGCCCAAAGGTATCCTCGATATGGGATGTGGTAACGGGGCTTTCCTGCAGCATTTGTTTTCGGTGATCGAAAACCATACCTATCGCGGAACCGTTTTGGACGAGTATCCTTTAAAGATCATTGGTGTAGATTACAACGAAGCTGCCCTTAAGGTGTCCCGCTCACGGCTGGTCCAGGCCGATATTTGGGCCAAGATCATTTGGGGCGATATAGGGAATCCAGCCCTTTTGGCCGAGGATCTTAAAAACAATTACGATATCGAGCTGGAAAACCTGCTCAATGTACGGACCTTTTTGGATCACAATAGGATTTGGGAAAAACCCCAGAACCAGCCATCAAGAGTTAGTGCTTCTAGCGGTGCTTATGCCTCCGAAGGCAAACGGATCGACAACAACTTGGTAGCCGAATCGCTTAAGGAACACATAGAAAAGTGGGCGCCCTTTGTTAGCAAGTTTGGCTTGTTATTAATAGAGCTGCACACCGTAGATCCGCGATTGGTAGCCGAAAACATGGGTAAGACTGCAGCCACGGCTTACGATTTAACCCATGGATATTCGGACCAGTACATACTCGAAATAGAAGAATTCCTAAAGGCCATACAAGAAGCTGGGCTAACACCTGATATGAGTAAGTTCAGGAAGTTTCCCAATTCGGAGCTGGCAACCATATCCGTGAGTTTGTTTAAGGCCAATAATTAAATTCTTCAAATCTCTGGAATTTCTTCATAAATTGAATGATATGTCATTCAAATAACTTGTGTTTATATTCATTTGACTGATAAATCATTCAAAAATTAGATATTTCAATAATTTTTATATATTTGTATGAGATAGCATTCAAAAATGCTAAAAAATAACAGTAATGAATGATATATCATACATAGAATGGCAAACGATGTCTGATAAATCTTTGATGGAAACCATCGGGAACTTTATCAAGTCACATCGTTTAAACCAAAACAAATCGCAGGATGAGGTAGCTACTGCTGCGGGTATAAGCCGCTCTACCCTAAGTCTGTTGGAACGGGGGGAAAAGGTACGTATCGATAGCCTTATCCAGGTATTGCGGGTGCTCGACCTGCTATACGTTATGGATGTTTTTAGAGTACAGGATCAGATAAGCCCTTTGGCGTATGCAAAGCTTAAGAAGAAACAGCGGAAACAGGCTTCACCAAAAAGCAGTAAGGATTCAGGTAAAGATGATTTGGGATGGTAGATGTAGCTGAGGTTAAAATATGGGGTGAGCTGGTAGGGGCTGTCCGTTGGGATGATGCCCAGCAATTGGGGTATTTTCAGTACGATCCTAAGTTCCTTCAGAAAGGATGGGAACTATCGCCCATACACCTTCCCATAGACCAAGGATCGAGGATTTATAGTTTCCCGGAATTGCGAAAGGGCCGTAACCAAACCGAAGACACTTTCAAAGGACTTCCAGGCTTGTTGTCCGATGCATTACCCGATAAGTACGGAAACAAGCTTATAAATACTTGGTTAGCCCAACAAGGAAGGCCCGAAAACAGTATG
>JANQKN010000066.1 GCA_028281065.1 Flavobacteriaceae bacterium
CAATGTTCTTGTAGGTTACTTCAAAACCATCGTATACCCAACCATTCATGGTTTTCCATAATTCCACGGTTTCGAGGTCACCTGCTTCCCACTTTCGAAGCATTTCTTGGGCTTCTAATAAAAAAGGAGCTTGCGCCTTGGCTTCGTCTTCGGTTTTTCCTTCAGCAATTAATTCGGCTATTTGTTCTTTGTAAACCTTATCGAACTTTACATAGTAATTTCCAACCAGCTTATCCCCTTTCAATCCAGAACTCTCCGGGGTTTCCCCATTTCCAAAAGTTTTCCACGCCAGCATGCTTTTGCAAATGTGGATTCCCCTATCGTTAATGATCTGGGTTTTGTAGACTTTCTTCCCAGCAGCTTTCAAAATTTCGGCCACGGAATAACCCAATAGTACATTTCTAATATGCCCCAAATGCAAGGGTTTGTTGGTATTGGGAGAAGCATATTCCACCATCATGGCATCGTTACCTTGCGGCACTTTCCCGAAGTTGGAAAAATCGGAAACGGAAGTAAAAAAGTTTAGATAATAAGCATCGCTCAACACAACATTCAAAAACCCTTTCACCACATTAAACTTGGATACTTCTTCAACTTCTTCCACCAAATAGTTACCAATGCTTTCGCCAATCTGTACAGGATTGCCTTTTACCACCTTAAGCATGGGAAACACCACCACAGTAATATCGCCTTCGAACTCCTTGCGTGTGGCTTGAAACTCCACACTCTCTAGTGAAGCGCCATAAAGGGATTGCACCGCCGCTTTTACTTTTTCTGAAAGGATATCCTGTAATGCCATTGTTTGTTAAAATTTGACCGCAAAGATACCAATTTTAAGGTATCGGAATGAAATGCAACCCTATATAAAATTAGCCTTTTACAAACCCTTTCTTAATACTTCCGTAAACTCTGTGAAATAGGACTGAGCGTCCTTTGCAATAAAAACTATGGACATATTCTTATATGTATTTGCCGCTTTGTTTTCGGTCATCAACCCACTGGGGACCGTACCTGTGTTTGTGGGATTAACTTCGGATGAGTCTCCAAAAGAGCGAAACAAAACCTCCTTGCTCACGGGAATTAATGTAACGGTCATCCTTATTATTTCCTTTTTCGCAGGAACCTATTTGTTGAAGTTTTTCGGCATTAGTCTCAATGCTTTACTAATTGCTGGGGGGATGATCATTGTTACCTCTGGATTTGCCTTGCTAACAGGTAATTTCAGCAAACACAAGGGGATGAAAAACAAACGGGTTAAGGCAGATTTAAAAGATCGCGAAAAGTTTTCGCTTACCCCTTTGGCCATTCCAATGCTGGCTGGTCCTGGATCTATTTCCTTGCTCATTACTTTTCAGCAGGAATATACAGCATGGTCTGCCATTGCTATTATACTGGTAGCCATTGTTACCGTGGGGCTTTTGGTATTCCTTATCCTGCGGAGTGCTTATTTAATCACTAAGCTTTTGGGTGCATCGGGCATTAACGCGATATCACGTATTGTAGGATTTATCGTTATTTCCATTGGGGTGGAATATATTACTGCCGCAATAGTATCCATTATTTCGAAATTATAATTAATAACTGGCAACTACTTAAACCAAATCCAAATCGCATGTATTAAACTCAAGATCGCACCTCCTTTAGAAAACAGGACAAACGCCTTAAATACTTCCTGAGGTAATTTCGAGCCCGATCTATTGAGATCCCTTTTTAACAGCTTTACCATAAACGGACCCACATACCATAAAAACAAAGCACCAAATAAAAAGAAAAGGGATGATTGTAATTTATGATCCATAAAAGCGAAACTACCTACGGGACTTGGCCAAAAGTGCTGCCAAAAACCCCGTACCCCCTAATATGATCTTGGCCAATGCTTGGGAGTTTTCTGGGTCATCATCCAGATAATCCATGATTCCCCAAGCCATTAGGGCGAGACCGGCCAATATGAGCACTAGACGTAAAATTTTCATACTACTAAAGTACAAAAGGTTTAAAAAATACGTACGCCGAAACCGCTTTCTCTTTTTGGAAATTTCAAATTACTCAATAGCATGATTGCCGCAATGGCATAAATCCACCAGGTTCCTGTTACGTTCAAATAGTAAGTAGTCATAAGGGAGGCTATTCCCAAGGTATAAATGGTGATGTTAATCCACGATCTGTTTTTATAATGCTTCCAAAGCAACACAGCACTTCCCAGTATAAAAATGGCAAGGATTACATACTTCCATTCCGAACGATAGGATACATTCTCTAATCCCAAAAAACTAAAAAACGAAGCGTAGGCCGCCCAACAGATGGGGCATTTGGGAAACAAGAAGAACAGTATGCCCGTAAAGATGTTGAGTAGGTTCACCTTTCGGGTTTTCTTGGGCTTCTGTGGCTTTGCAATGCCACATCCGCAACCCGCAGCCTTATTTTTTTTCGAATCATTCATACTAAAAAACAATGCCCCCACCCCTCGTAGCATGGAGGCATTTTTACTAAGTTAGTTTTGTCCCGGGATGGAATCTTTGTTCCATTGGGCTTTTTGCAACAACCAGCTAAAGTCTCCAGACAATTGGCCCGAAGTCTGTGGTTTGCCATTGGGATCTATATAACTGTATATGCCTGCACTGGAGTGACATCCCATACAGCTTTCCGTACCATAAATAGTTCTGGGTTCGCCCGTTGCACTACCGTTCTCTATTAAATTCCCTGCTGCTTGGTTTCCTTTCTGAAAAAAGGTCTCCATCGTCATGTTGGTAAGCAATGGTATATTGGGATCTCCACCAGGCTTGTTGGTTACCGATTCGGGCAAAACATAATTGCTCGATAGGTTGGGTGCCGGTGGTATATTTTGGTCGAGTGGATACTGTGTATCGATCAATTCATAGTATTGCCATACGCTTCCTACCGATCTAAAATAATCTTGCATCATTTTGTTTACGTTTTTAACCCTTACTGGGATAGGCATCATACGCATGGCTTGCGTCTTCATTACATTACTACTGGCATAGTACTTAACATCGGTGCTGTCCTTGGTGTTCCCAACTTGGGTACGAACCAACCAATAAGGACCGTGTTCGTCTTCTTCATAGTAATAACGGGAGTTGTGGGTTACATCTACATTAGCAGGACAAATGTCGCAATTGGGGTCCCGTAAGGTAGGTGGAATGAGCAGGGTTTTTCCGTCCTTTTCAATTACGTTCTGTTCCAGATTATCCACATGCTCAAAAGTAGACCATACCCATTGTTTCCCTGTTGGGGTTTTCTGGCTGATGTGCATCCCGATCATCCCCAAATCTTTTTGCACCAAGGTACTGTCTGGGCCAATGATCCATCCTTTATCGGTGAAGTAGCGCTCCTTAAAATCGGAATCTTCCAAAATCTTCCAAGCGAATTTAATCTCAACAGCCCCTAAGGAGTCTTTCTCATAATTCCCCTTGGGGAAATTGGCTAAAGAATCGTTTTGTTTGGAATAATTAATCTGTCCATTGATGTTGTAAAGGGATTTTTCCATGATATAGTCGAACTCCACTTCATTCATCAATACTTCATACACCACTACATTTCCGTTCTGATCGAACAGCTTTCCTGCAAATGCTTGATCCACCTCATCGGCTATATTGAAATTATCTGGATGGGTAGGTGTGTTAGAAGATAAAATAACACGGGAATCATTATCGGAAAGTACATGATCTGGCAATCCTAAACCTGAAGCCGTCCTTGGACTTCCCCAAGGCGCTGGCTTTTGCCCATCTGCTTGGTATACTTGGAATGCTTCTTTCCATCCCAACCAAGTAGCAGAACCGTCGTCTGTAAAGTTAGGCATAGGATTCCCCTCGCCATCGCGCGGCCATTGTATGGCCACAAAAGCCTGCCAGCTGTATTTGTTAAAAACTTCGTTTAATTGATAGATTTCCTTTTGCGATTTAAGGCGCTGCTGTACTGCAGGGTCTACATCCACAGGGATGTTAGGTGTAAACACTACGGGGGAAGGTATTTCCCCGTAGCCTCCATCTTGATCCCCTTTCTGCTCACAAGCCATAAAAACCAAGGCAAGCAAAGCAATGGATAAGAACGTAAAGGCCGTTTTTTTCAATAAAGCATACCTTTTATTAGGCAATAGATGTTTCATGATACGTTGTTTTAAAAGATTGGTTAGTTATGTTTTGGGGAAGGGAAGCCCTCCTTTTCCAGAATGGGGTTTCCGAAAAACGTTGTTCTTCCAAATAGTATGAATGTCTTTTCTTCATGTAAGAATTCCATTGGGATTGCATTACATGGATGTATTTTTGAATGCCTTCGTTATTTCCCTGAAGGCTATCCAACACTGCATATGCTCCAAAAAGCCCTGAAGAGAGTCCTTTAAGCATACCCATGGACGATAAAGGATCATAACTCATGGCAGCATCTCCAACTGCTAACCAATTCTCGGTGGCTAGGGTTGAAAGATATTGACTGTGGGCAGCTCCTAGTCTTACATCTCCCAAAGGCTTGGCACCAATAAGACGGAGACCGGTATGTCGTGTGGCATGCAATTCGGTTTCAAAAACCACATTGTTCTTCAAATTTGTTTCCCTTGCTATATCTGCATCGGTCATATACGCTACCAAGAAACGCCCTCTGGCCAAATGAGTACTATACCACCATCCGTTGACATCAGATTCTATAAGAATTCCTTGTGATGTATTTTCATGCCCCAGAGGAAATTCATAAAAGCGAAAAGCCCCAACCAGTGAATCAACTTTTTCTTTGATTACTCCCTGAGAACAAGCAAAAGCAGCCTTTTTCCCTGTG
This sequence comes from Flavobacteriaceae bacterium, assembly GCA_028281065.1. Lineage (GTDB taxonomy): Bacteria > Bacteroidota > Bacteroidia > Flavobacteriales > Flavobacteriaceae > Aureisphaera. The sequence goes on from JANQKN010000066.1 coordinate 4,786, forward strand.
GCATCGACAATAAAACGCGCTTGTATCCGAACTACCCTTTCGTTTTTATGCAGGCAAACTTCCCACGTTTTATCTATTTCTATATAATCGCCCAATTGAGTATTGAAAGTGATATCCACATCTTTTTCAATAGCTTCTGAAATCATAAAATCATCGAAAGCCTTACGGTCTAAGTTCCAACCGTAGCCAAAAGGGGAAAGCATGAATTCGTTCTGATACATCTGCGAACTTCCCCATGCGGCCGACGTTCCATACGACCTATCGAATCGTTGCTCTTGAAAAGCCTCCCAAAGTCCCAATTCCTGAAGGTATTGAAACGATTGGGGTGAAAGGGATTCCCCAATACGCATGGAGCCTTTGTTTCTTTTTATCCTTGGCTTTCGTTCTACGACCAAAACTTTAAGCTCTGGACGGTTTTTCTTTAAGGCAATGGCCGTTGCACAGGCAGCGATCCCGCCCCCAAGTATGAGTACGTCGTATGTGGTATGTGTTAGATTCATTCTGGGCTATCCTGTTTTACGGCAATCCATTGGGCAACTACCCCTGCAGGAGCTGTCGATTTCCCATTAGGTCCTGTTGGATGCGGGATGGCTCGAACGATACTCCCAATTAAGGCAGGACGTTGATCCACCCCATTCATCCAGTTGGGAACGTAATACCCTAAATAGTTGTAAATCCATTCGGCACCGCCAACCAATCCTTTTCCTTGAAACTGAAGCGTAAACGGGTTTCCATACCCAATAGACCCTTTTAGTTCCAGTTCCCAACCTGGACCATAAATACGTCCATCCAGGGTTTGCATAGGTGCTTCATTTATCTGAATGTTACCCCGTCCAAACTCCAAAGAATT
>JANQKN010000087.1 GCA_028281065.1 Flavobacteriaceae bacterium
TGGGAATCCTTTTTTGTTAACCAAGGAAACGGAGATTCCAAACCTATGAACTCGAAAGAATCCTGGGCCGCCAAGCCCGTAAAATATTGGTCTATGGCATTGTCCAAACTGGTCTGTACATCGTTCACCAACTGTTGCTTGCTCGTTTGGTAATTTTTGTAGTTCCAGTACACCTGAATACAAAACGTAGCCACGATTACAGTGGTTATAAAGTAAAGGATTCCTTTGTATTGCAGTGAGTTCATGTGCCAAATGTACTAATATGAATGGTTCTCCACCAAAGCGGTTAACACTCGTTAACACTGGTTAACTCATAAAAACACTACTCCTTCGCATCTTTGTGATGTAAAATTTTAAAACCGACATCATGACATCACTTATTAAAATTAGTTTATTGTTGGCTTTTCTTGCTTCGAGTTCCCTGTGGGCGCAGAATATTCAAGGGATAGCCACGTATAAAACCCAGCGTAAGGTAGACATCCAGCTGGATAGTACACAAATGGACGACGCCATGCAACAACAAATGATGGCGATGCTTAAGAAGCAATTCGAAAAAGAATACACCTTGGAATTCACCAACAGTGAATCTGTTTACAAAGAAGTTCCAAAATTGGATGATCCACAAGCAGGAGCTAGTTGGGTGCAAGTAGAAGTTGTTGGATCGGGCGGCGATGGAGTATTGTATAAGAACCTGGATGAAAATAGGTTTGCCAACAAAACTGAAGCTTTTTCTAAGTTGTTTTTAATAAAAGACAATCTTGAGGATAGGGAGTGGAAGCTGGAAAAAGAAAGCAAAAACATTGGGCAATATACTTGCTTTAAAGCTACTACTACCTACGAAAGAACCATAATGAGTATGGTTAACTCCAACGAAAATGGGGAAAAGGACAGTAAAGAAGAAGAAAAGACAGAAACAGTAACCCTAACCGCTTGGTATACCCCGCAGATTCCCGTGAAGAATGGGCCCGATCAGTATGGCGGCCTTCCTGGGCTTATCTTGGAAGTGGGAGATGGAGATCTAACTATTCTGTGCAGTAAGGTAGTGCTTAACCCAAGCAAAGGGGTGGATATTAAAGAACCTACCCAAGGGAAAAAAGTATCGCAAGAAGAGTACGAAGGTATTATGGAAAAGAAGATGAAGGAGATGAGCGAGCGCTATCATAACGACAACCGTCGAGGCAGTGGTGGTAACGAGATAGAAATAAGGATTGGCGGGTAATTTTTGCCAAGGTTAAACCTTTTTGGGTTTTCCAAGTCTAAGGATATTGTAATAACTTTGAAAGTATTCCAAAATCCAAGACAATGAAATCCATATTCTTAGCAGTCCTCGTTCTATTTTCGACCGTTTCTTTAGCCCAAAACATTAGTGGTAAGGCGTATTACGAATCCAAAACCACTGTAGACATGAGCGATTGGGGTGGGAGACGTATGAGTGAGGATCAAAAACGCCAGATCGCCGAACGAATGAAGAGCATGTTGGAACGTACCTACATCCTAACATTCAATGGTAATGAGTCCATATACAAAGAACAAGAAAAGTTGGAGACAGGGGCAGGAAGCGGCGGCTTTAGGATGATGATGAATAGTTTCTCTGCAGGAAAGCAGTACAAGAATTTGGAAAAGAACCAGATCTTGGAGGAGAGGGAGTTTTTTGGAAAACAGTTTCTTATTAATGACACTATTACCAATTTACAATGGGAAGTAGGTAAGGAATCGAAACAAATAGGGCAGTATTTGGCTATAAAGGCAACAGCTGTTAAACAGATAGATCCCAACGATTTTAGCATGGCACGAAGACGAAGGGGGCGTGATAGGGAAGGCGAAAAGAAAGAGGAAGCTACCGATAGCACGAAAGTGAAAGACCCTATGGACGAGATCGAAGTGCCTAAACAAGTCGTGGTCACAGCATGGTTTACCCCTCAGATTCCTGTTAAAAACGGACCTGGAGAATATGGAGGATTGCCAGGGCTTATTTTGGAAATGAATATTTATAGAACAACCATTCTTTGTTCCAAAATTGTTCTGAACCCAGAAGAGTTCGATGAGATAAAAGCTCCGTCCAGGGGGAAAGAAGTAACCCGGGAAGAATACAATGCCATCGTAAAAGAAAAAACCGACGAAATGCGCGAACAATTTAGAGGCTCTGGAAGAAGGGGTGGAGGTCGCAGGTTTGGAGGATAACCATCAAGCAAAAAAACTTAATGAGGATCATTTATGAACTCCCAGCAATTGGGTGAAGGGAATGATTTTATCTAAACGAAACAACTAAAAATGAAAAACCTACTGTTTTACGTATTAGTATTTACCCTTAGCGGTGTAACGGCTCAAACCATTAAAGTACGGGGAGTAATCAAGGATTCCATTGGGAATCCGCTGGAATTGGCCAATGTGATTGCTACCCAAGAAGCCACTGGAGATATAGAGTCGTATGCCATTACCAATAGCGATGGTCAATATCAATTGGATTTGGGAAAAGGAAGCAGCTATGTGTTAAAAGCTAGCTTTTTGGGCTACGAAACTGCCGAAATAGTTTTGCAGGTTCCTGAAAATGCTGAAAACATGACCCAGGATTTTGAGTTGAAACAATCGGCAGCCCAGTTGGAAGGGGTGGAGATTGTTTATGAAATGCCGGTGACCGTTAAGGGAGATACTATTGTATACAATGCAGATTCGTTTAACCGTGGCGATGAGAAAAAGCTGGGGGATGTTATGAAAAACCTCCCTGGAGTAGAGGTAACCGAAGACGGTGATATAGAGGTAGAAGGAAAACCGGTTCAAAAAGTGATGGTAGAAGGAAAGGATTTTTTCGATGGTGATTCCAAATTAGCTACCAAAAACATTCCAGCCGATGCCGTAGACAAAGTGGAAGTGCTCCGTAATTACAACGAAGTGGATCAGATGCGTGGATTGGGGAACGATCAGGATAACGTGGCGATTAACATTAAACTGAAAGAAGGGAAAAAACGATTTTGGTTTGGGGAAATTACAGCAGGAGCAGGATTGGACGACGAGTCCGAAGCACGCTATTTGGTGCATCCCAAACTGTTTTATTACAGTCCCGATTACAGCATCAATATCATTACCGATTTTAACGACATAGGGGAAGTTCCCTTTACGTGGCGTGATTACTTCAATTTTACGGGTGGTTTCCGAAATTTTAATCGTGGTGGTGGAACCAGTTTCAATATTAGTGATAGCAGCTTAGGCTTTGCCATAGCACAGAACAACAGAGCCAATGCCATAGAGTCCAATTTCTTGGCAGGGAACTTTAGTTGGCGGGCTACCCAAAAATGGGATGTGAGTGGTTTTGCCATATTAAGCGATAACAAAACCAATATCGTTACCAATGCCATACGGCAATATATATCTACTGGAACGGTGGAAAATACCAATACCGATGTAGATCAGCGGAACCAGTTGGGGATGTTAAAGCTGAGTAGTGTTTATAAGCCCAATAGTAATTTTCAGTTTGATTACGATGCGCTGATAAAAGTGTCCAAGCAGACGGAGGAGTCCAATACCCTTTCACAGTTTGGTGGTTTGACCAACGATATTGAAGAAGGCATGGAAAACAAGCCTGCTTCCATCAGTCAAAACATAAATGCGTATTACACCCTTAACGACAAAAATATTTTTGCTGGGTACCTTCAGCATCAATGGCAGGACGAGGATCCGTTTTACAATGCAGTGACCGATCTGTTGCCGTTCCCTGGGATATTGCCTTTGGATACTTCCGAAGATAGATTCGATATAAATCAAGAACGGAATATAAAGTCACACCAATTGGACTCCAAAATAGATTATTACCATGTGCTTAACAACACCAGTAATATAAACCTGAGTTTGGGAACCACGTTGAGTCATCAAAAATTCAATTCAAACATATTTCAATTATTAAGCAACGGTAACCGTTTGGATTTGGAGGAAACCGAAGAAGTGGAGGGCGAGACCGAATCCTTGGTCAACGATGTGGATTTCAATTTTAGTGATGTCTTTTTAGGATTCCACTACAAGCTGAAAACAGGTAAGTTTACCTTTACACCCGGGGCGACCCTACACCATTACGGGATAAGCAATGAGCAGTTGGGGCTAAAGACTTCCCAGAACGATTGGAGGGTACTGCCGGACTTTAATGCTATTTTCGATATTAAGAAAAGTGAGAGCCTTCGGTTCAACTATGCCATGGCTGCTGAGTATACCGACGTGAACAATTTTGCGGAAGCGTACATCTTCAACAATTATAATAGTTTGTTCCGTGGGAACCGGGATTTGGAAAATTCTCTTTCGCATACGTACAACTTGACTTATTTCAGTTTCAATATGTTCAATTACACCAACGTAAATGCTAGTTTGAGCTATACGAAGCGTATTGAAGGGATAAAAAGCAACGGAAGCATCGATAGGATCAACCAAGCAACTACTGTAGAGAACATAGACAGCAATTTCCCTGACGAGACCTTCTCTGCTTTTGGACGTTTCAGCAAACGGATTAAACGACTCCAGTTTAATGGAAATGTAAACGTAAACTACAGCAAATCCTATAACATCTTCAATGCCGAAATTCAGAAAAGCGAAAGCTTAACCCAGAACTATCGGGCAACCCTACGAAGTACCTTTAGGGATTGGCCTAATTTTGAAGTAGGTTACGGCTTTACAGTGAACAACTATGACAATGGAGGTTTGGAGCAAACCTTTTATACGCACAGGCCCTTTGTAAATGTAGATGTTAGTTTCCTAAAACACTTTTATCTACATGGGGAATGGGACTTTTACAACTATACCGACAAAGCCGATACCATAGAGAACGAATACTCCTTTCTAAATGCCAAGTTGTATTTCCAAAAAGGGGAAAGCCCTTGGGAGTTCTCGGTTCAGGCCAATAACATCCTAAATACGGAGTTTACCAATAGTGACAGTTTTAACGATCAGTTTAATACCACCAATCAGTATTTCGTGCTGCCAAGAATCGTAATGCTGGTAGTAAAGTACGAACTGTAAGCGCTATTTAATATCCAGAAAAACACCTGCCGTAAAGGAAGGGTTGGCAGCAATAATCTTTCCGCTTACGGCAGTGTCGAATCCTACGGACACCCCTAATTTTTTAGTGAAAAGATAGCTGGCTTCTACCCCTAAGCTTGCAAATTCTATATTGTTGGCAAAAATACTTCCCTGTGGGTTGTTTTGGGCAGAAAGGCTCCCATTCTGAAGCGATTCGGAAATGTTGGCTTTTCCAATAAACCAAAACTTATTATTAAAAAGGTTGATCCCCGATTCTGCACCAAAGCGAATTTCGTCCGAAAAACCTTCCGTTCGGTTGTTGTACCCTACATACCCCTTTACATAAAAGGGGAGCTTTCCCAATGCAGTTGAATACCCCAAAAGTGTGGAAATATATTGGTTAAACTCCCCATCGCCTGTTTGGTAGCTTCCGTCACTTCCTCCATTGCTTTCCCCAGTGGGAAGTCCCAAAAGAAGCTTTGCCGAAGCCGACCATTTGTTTTTCTTGAAAAAATTGTAGTTCACTCCTACATCGATATCCCCAATAGAATTAATGGCTTCCCCTTCCTGGATCAAATCCCCTGTAGTTTGCGAAAGGATATTGTTCTGGGTAGCTCGGGCAAAGAAAGGAATGTATCCCACTA
>JANQKN010000131.1 GCA_028281065.1 Flavobacteriaceae bacterium
TCCATTCAACAATATACTTCTTATAACTAACATCTGACAGTTTTTCTATCAGATGTTAGTTATAAGAAGTATATTGTTGAATGGAGGAGCAGGTAAAGGCGTGTCAGTTATGAGAAAACTTGTGTTAATTCTATTTACCATTATTTTGTGCATTTCGTGTGACTAACAAAATTACATTGCTATAAAATTCATTGATGAATTTGTGAATGAAGTACTAGTTGGAAACCCTTGTTAAAAGTCCCATGATGAAATATTTAGTCTTAATATTATCCATACTTTCATTTTCCTCGTGTCAATCACAGACTAAAGAGCATGCGAATCTCAATGCAGATGACTACGATATGATAACAATATTTCTAAACCAACAAGAAATGAATTCATATATAGACAAGCATGTGTTTAACAAGAATCGGATAAATCTTTTTAATGGGAAATACATTCAGCATAAGAAACATTTTTCCACGTATGACAGTATTTGTCGTAATGATAGAGACACAACACGATTGAAATTTTATTGCCCTTTGGCAGATGGTTTCAAAATGTACGACGATATTTTAACTCAAAAAGATCTTGATTTTCTATTGACTAAATACGGGAAAGAAGAAAAGCAAGATATGATACTTTTAGAAATGGACTCCATACTACCAAAAACAGTTCTAAAAGAGCATTCAAAAGAGTATTATGATAAAATCGATTATGAAAATTACAAGGAAGCAGCATCTCTTAATGAATTCCCTAGTGTTCAAATTGATAACATTTACTTTAATGAAAACAAACAAGTTGCTATAATAGCCTATACCTTGCTTGTTCCCACGAATGAAACTGTAAGTAATTTTTATATCCTCAAAAAAATAGATAGAATATGGTGGAAACCTATTGGAACTTTTAAATTGTGATGTTGTGTCAAGAAGAAATTATCGGGGTGCAGAATTTTAAAAATCAACTTATCAGATTTATCATTAAGCGCAATATTTACAGCTAAAGCCTTAGGTCCAATTTATTAATGAAGTGAAGATATAAGATGTCGCCTTTTGAGCATTTTTGGCATCTTCGATCATCTGTTGTAAGTCTCCTGAAAAGTATAGATAAGCAAGTTGTGCGACTCCAGCTAGTATCACACCAACAAATACAATGGTTAAAAACAGAAGAGTTCGCAATATAATCTGACTCAACGTGAGGGGATATATCTTTTTATAGATATAGGCTACATAAATCATGGACAATAAATTCGCGATGTTCCCAATCAAGAAATAATTACCACCAAGCATGGTGCTTACGGTAAGAATGAAAAAATTGGTAATGGAAAATTGCGCAGCTGCGTAGGTCATTATGACCAAATGCTCGGTGTAATTGAATTTTTTAAGTTTTATAAAAGACCATTTTGCCACCAAAGCGTAGATAGGTAGGTTTAAAAGGGAAAAAAACCCATGATAATCGAAAGCCCAGTCTGCATCAGTTATGACAGGTTTAGGGCCATTATCTACCATGACAAAGTCTAGGTTCATGGCTTCTGGGAAAAATTTTCGAACTATAAAAAGTTGAAATCCAGTTAGTGTTAATGCAATGGCATAATAGCTCAACACATTTACGTATTTCTTACGGGTTCCGTTAATGTAGGAGCCAATAACATCTGCCGGTTTCGTAAATAAACCAATATAGGTTTTTAGTAGTTTGTTGTCGTAATTGAGGAACTGTTCCCTAAAGTCTTCCCACAGGTTTTTAATGGTAAGCCTGTTGCGGATTACCTTGGCTCCACAGTTAGGGCAGAAGTGGGCGTCGGGATGTAATTGGGAGGTACAGTTCTTACATTCCATGGGTTATAAGCTAAGGTCTTTTTCCAACAATTCCTGAAGCTCTTCCAACCCTTCAAACAACACAAAATCCCCTTCCTTTAAATAGGAGATCTGTCCGTTTTCTTCAGACACCACCACACATACCGCATCACTCTTTTCGGTAATGCCCAATGCAGCCCTGTGGCGAAGCCCGAAACGTTGGGGGATGCTCTTTTGGTTAGATACGGGCAAAATAACACGGGTGGCTGTAATCATGTTGTCTTCAATAAGCATGGCGCCATCGTGCAACGGACTGTTTTTGTAAAAAATACTTTCTATAATAGGTTGGTTTACCTCTGCTTGCATCCTGTCGCCTGTGGTTTTTACAAACTCGAGGCTGTTATTGCGCTGTAAAACAATAATGGCTCCTGTTTGGTTTCGGCTCATGGTACGGCATGCCGCCACAATAGCAGAAATGTTGGTTTTGGTTTCTTCTTCAGAAAAAAGATTGAATCGTTGTAGTACCCGTTTTCGGGCAGAGAAATTCGTAGAGCCGATCATGAGGAGGAATTTTCGGATCTCTTGCTGAAAAACAACTACCAAGGCTACCATCCCAACACCCAGGAAACCCCCTAGGATTTTGCTTAACAACAGCATGTCCATAAGGACCGTGAGCCTCCAGATACCATACATGATTACGATACCCACAAAAATGTTGATCGCAACGGTACCCTTTACCAATTTATAGAGGTAGTACATAAGGGCCGCAACGAGTACGACATCAACTATATCTATAATCCGTATTTCCTGGAAGTCGAAAAATTCCAATGCTACTAGGCTTTTTGTAAAAGTAGGTTAATTTTTGAAATGTTAAGAACCCTGTTTTAGGTTTTGGTATAAAGTGACGCATTCTACCGCTTCCTTTACATCGTGAACCCTAAGAATGGAAGCGCCTTTTTGCAAAGCAATGCTATGTAATGCTGTGGTTCCGTTAAGGGCTTCTTCGGGAGAAGTTTGCAAGGTTTTGTAGATCATGGATTTTCGGGAGATTCCTACCAAGACTGGAGTTTGCAGCGCATTAAACAACTCCAAATGGTTAAACAGTTCGAAATTCTGTTCCCGTGTTTTCGAAAAACCAAACCCGGGATCCACGATCACATCGTTAATGCCTGCACTTCGGGCAGCTGCCAAGCGTTCAGAAAAATAATGTAGGATATCCGTGGTAATGTTTTCGTATGTGGTGTTTTCCATCATGGTATGCGGATTCCCCCGCATGTGCATCATGATGTAGGGTACTTGAAAACGGGCCACGGTGGAAAGCATCTCTGGATCCAAAAGCCCTCCGGAAATATCGTTTACCATAGCGGCTCCTGTTTCCAGCGCTTTTTGGGCTACGTTAGCTCTAAACGTATCAATGGAAATAATAGCTTTCGGGAAATTTTTAATGATGGCTTCTATGGCGGGAAGTACCCGTTGCAATTCTTCCGTTTCTGAAACCTCTTCGGCACCCGGGCGGGTACTATAACCGCCCACATCCAAAAAGGTAGCTCCGTCCTCCAGCATTCGGGAAGCTTTATTGACGATATCGTCTGCTTTCGTGGCTCGGCTTCCTTCGTAAAACGAGTCCGTGGTTACGTTTACAATGCCCATGATCGCAGGTGTGGAAAGGTTCACCAAGGAGCCGTTACAATTGAGGGTGTACAATTTTTTAAATTGATTTATTTAAGCGAAATTTACACAAATTCTTACACATATATATGTCGAACACTTCCCTTCAGTACGATAGCGTTATAGCAACCTGTAGATCGTTGTTTATCAATAAAATGAAAGATTATGGAAGCGCTTGGCGCATCCTAAGGCTGCCTTCCCTGACCGATCAGATATTTATCAAGGCACAGCGCATTAGGAGTCTTCAGCAGAATGATGTACGGAAAGTGGACGAAGGGGAGCAGAGTGAGTTCATTGGAATTATCAATTATTCCATCATGGCGTTGGTACAATTGGAGATGGGGGTCGTGGAGCAACCCGATTTGGATTTGGACAAGGCTACCGAACTGTACGACAAACACGTGGGTATTACCAAGCAACTCATGATGGACAAAAACCATGACTATGGGGAAGCTTGGCGCGATATGCGGGTAAGTAGTTTGACCGATCTCATCCTTCAAAAACTATTGCGCGTAAAACAAATAGAGGATAATCAAGGGAAAACCTTGGTAAGCGAGGGGATCGATGCTAATTATCAAGATATGATCAATTATAGCGTATTTGCCATGATTCATTTAAACGGATCTGGGGAATAGCATTTTTAATACATAAAAGATTATGAAAGGACTTGTTTGGATTTCCCGATTAATTGTTGGGTTACTTTTTATCGTAAGCGGACTCATTAAATTGAACGACCCTGTTGGGTTTTCGTTCAAACTTCAAGATTACTTCGCTCCAGAGGTCCTTAACCTGGAGTTTTTGGTTCCCTTTTCGTTGGTCATCGCACTTTTTGTGGTGATTTTTGAAGTGCTCTTGGGGATCATGATTCTTATTGGGTATGCCAGAAAGTTTACCTTGTTCAGCCTTTTGGCGATGATCATATTCTTTACCTTCCTTACCTTTTATTCGGCCTATTTCAATAAAGTAACCGACTGTGGGTGTTTTGGGGATGCCATAAAATTAACCCCTTGGGAATCGTTTTGGAAAGATATAGTCCTATTGATACTAATTCTTATTCTCTACTTTGGAAGAAAACACATTCAACCCCTTTTTTCAAAAACAGTGAGAAGCCTTACCGTGTTTGTCTCCTTGGTATTGTGCCTTTGGTTAGGATATCACGTATTGATGCATTTGCCTGTTGTGGACTTTAGACCCTATAAAATCGGGGCCAATATAGAAGAAGGCATGTCGGTACCAGACGACGCACCACCACCGATTATAGAATATTTGTGGGAATACGAAATTAATGGCGAAAAACAAGTCATTGCAAATACTACGGGACGCGATCCCAAGCCTGAAGGCGGAACCCGAATTGGGGTAGAGACCCGCTTTTTGCGCGAACCTTACGAACCACCCATCCATGACTTTTCCATGGAACGTGATGGCGAGGATTACACCTTCGAGTTCTTGGGTGAAGATCATTTGCTGGTGGTAATTGCCTATAACCTGGACAATACAGAACACGAAGGTTATGCAAACATAAAAGCGGTTACTGATGATGCCTTGCGCAAAGGCTATAAGGTGATTGGATTGTCTGCGTCCAGTACGCCCGAGACCGAAGCTTTGGCCAAAAAGCACAAACTGAATTTTAAGTTCTATTTCTGCGACATGACGACGCTTAAAACCATTGTGCGAAGCAATCCTAGCGTATTGGAATGGCAACAAGGAACCATTATGCAAAAACTGCACTGGAACGATGCCATGGAAATACAACTGAACGAACAAGAAGGCGCTATGCCCAATCTGGATTTCGACCTTAAGCATACGCTGGATAGTATTTATACCATGGATCAACGCTATCGTACACTCATGTATACCGATTCCGAAGAAGAGCGGGAACGTATGGCCAAAGAAGCTGGCTTCGAAGAAGACGATTATAGCATAAACGCTCTTTGGGGCAAACAAACAGCCATAGATTCTACCAATATGGAGTATATGGCAAAAATATTCGATGAAAAAGGATACCCCGGGAAATCTGTAGTTGGGGAAGAAACCCAAAAAGTAGCTTGGTATGTATTGCAGCATAGTAAAGAGATACCCAAGTATTTTCCAATCATAAAGAAAGCTGGTGAAGAGGGCGAATTGCCCATGCGTCTGGTTGCTATGATGGAAGACCGTTACTTAATGGGTAAGGGAGAGCCCCAAATCTACGGAACACAGGGGCAAACCATGAATGGGAAAAGCTACATCTGGCCCATTGCAGATCCTGAAAATGTGAATGCAAGGAGGGCAGAAATAGGCCTTACGGAATCTATTGAAGAATATGCTAAAAGATTGTTTGGCGATGACTTTGAGTACGAAGTACTCACCTTGGAGGATATAAAAAACTAGAATGATAAGATACGTGCTTCAAAAATTGGGTTATGCCTTGCTCACCTTGTTTGGAGTAGTAACGGTCATCTTTTTGCTGTTTACCATTTTACCCGGCGATCCCGCCCGAATGATGCTAGGACAAAACGAGAATGCAGAACAACTCGCCATCGTAAAGAAGAAGTATGGGTTCGATCAACACGTATACAAACAATACCTCTATTACCTTAACGACTTATCGCCCCTTTCCTTTCACAGCAAAACCGAAGGGGATTATACCCACCTACGCAAAGGAAAGTACAAAGCATCGCCACTGTTTTCGGTAGGGAATACCACCGTGGTGTTCAAATGGCCCTATCTGCGGGAGTCCTTTCAGAAAAACGGGAAAGAAGTAACCAGCGTTATTGAGGAAACACTGCCCAATACCTTTATTTTGGCTATTTCTGCTATTAGCATCGCCATTATTTTAGGAATTGGCTTGGGGATATTATCCGTGGTTTTTAAAGACAGTTGGATAGATAAAACCATACAATTGGTAAGCACCTTTGGCATGAGCGTTCCTTCCTTTTTTAGTGCCATAGTGTTCGCTTGGCTGTTTGGGTATGTACTGCATGAATACACGAACCTAAACATGACAGGGAGTTGGTACGAAGTAGACGATTTTGGCGAAGGGAGTTATATACAATGGAAGAACCTTATATTGCCTGCCATCGTTTTGGGAATTCGTCCATTGGCTGTGGTGAGCCAATTAATGCGGAACTCCCTAATAGAAGTAATGGCACAGGATTACATACGTACTGCCAAAGCCAAGGGACTGTCCTTTTTTGCCATCATAAGAAAACACGCATTGAAAAATGCCTTAAATCCAGTGGTAACTGCCGTTTCGGGATGGTTTGCCTCCATGTTGGCAGGAGCCGTTTTTGTGGAATATATTTTTGGATGGAACGGATTGGGCAAGGAAATCGTAGACGCATTAAATACATTGGACCTCCCTATAATCATGGGTGCGGTTTTGGTTATAGCCATACTGTTTATTACCATAAATATTTTGGTGGATATCCTTTACGGATGGTTGGACCCCAAAGTGAAAGCATAATATTTTTTGAAAAAACTGAATCATGAGAAAAAGAATCGTAGCGGGAAACTGGAAAATGAATTGCGACCTTTCCGAAACCGATTATCTACTATCCCGTTTGTTGGAACAGGATTTGGATCCTAAAGTTGAGGTCATCGTAACACCTCCTTTTGTTAACCTATACACCGCTTTCAATTTATTGAAAACAAGTTCTATAGAAGTAGCAGCCCAGAACATGCATTTTGAATCCAACGGTGCCTATACAGGCGAGGTTTCTGCCCAAATGCTAAAAAGTGTTGGGGTACAAACCGTTATTTTGGGACATAGCGAACGACGCGCTTATTTTGGCGAAGACAATGCTTTGTTGGCGAAGAAAGTTTCGGCAGCACTAGGCAATGAAATGACTACGATCTTTTGCTTTGGAGAAGAATTGGAAGACCGAAAAGCAGGGAATCATTTCAATTTGGTAAAACAACAGTTACAGGAAGGGCTGTTCCATATTTCTGAAAAAGATTGGAGCCACATTGTATTGGCTTACGAACCCGTTTGGGCCATAGGCACAGGGGAAACTGCTACGCCCGATCAGGCACAGGAAATGCACCAATTTATCCGTGAAACCATTGCCGAAGCCTACAGTACAGACATCGCCGAAGGTGTTTCCATTTTGTATGGCGGGAGTGTAAAACCCAATAATGCCGCTGAGATTTTTGGAAAGCCCGATGTGGATGGCGGACTTATTGGAGGGGCTTCCTTGGATGCGGGGAACTTTGCCCAAATCGTGAATGCGTTTCAGTAAAAGTAGTACATGGCAGTATACATAGAATACGATTTTTCCGTGTCCCCTTTACAACCCGGGACCGAAATCCTCATAGCCGAGTTGGGCTACGCAGGATTCGAAAGTTTTGTGGAAAATGAAGAAGGCGTAAAAGCATACATCCAAAAAGAGGAATGGAACGAGGACGTACTTTCCAATATTCAGATACTGAATTCACAAGAATTTACCATCACCTACAACCACAAAGAAATTGAACAGGTAAACTGGAATGCCGAATGGGAAAGCAACTTTGAGCCCATTGTTGTAAATGAAGAATGTGCCGTACGGGCACCCTTTCATACTCCGTACAACGCTCCTTATGAAATTGTGATAGAACCCAAAATGTCCTTCGGGACAGGACATCACGAGACCACCTTTATGATGCTTCAATTTATTTTAGAAAACGATTTTGAAGGCAAGACCGTATTAGATATGGGTTGCGGAACTTCGGTTTTGGCCATTCTGGCCGAAAAACGTGGCGCTACGCAACTGGATGCCATAGACATAGACGAATGGTGTGTGGAAAACAGTGTGGAGAATTGCGAAAGAAACCATTGCAATGCCATTACCGTACAGCAAGGCAATGCGGCTTTGATTCCTTCCCAGCCTACCTACGATGTAGTGATTGCCAATATTAACCGAAATATCCTTTTGGCAGATATGCCTGTTTACGAAAAGGCATTAAGAGCGCCTGGAACACTCTATTTAAGTGGTTTTTATAAAGAAGACTTGCCTATTATACGGGAATGTTGTGAGTCGTTGGAAATGCAGTATGAAGTACACAAACAAAAAAACAATTGGATTGCAGCAAAATTTAAGAAGGCATAAATAATCTTTTTGTAGCCTAACGTTCTCATACTATTGTTTTTGCGTAAAATTTTCTATTTTAGTTGTTGTTATGGGAACCCAAGAAAAATACCAAGAAGACCTCTCGGTCTTGGAACAAGAAGAGAGGGAGAATCAAATTGTGCTATACAATGATGATGTGAATACTTTCGATCATGTCATCAACATGCTTATCTATGCTTGCGACCATACTCCTGAGCAAGCAGAACAATGTTCCATAATTGTTCATTACAAAGGAAAATGTACCGTTAAATCGGGCTCGTTCGATGACCTAAAACCGAGGTGCAGTAAGTTGTTGGAAGCAGGACTTTCTGCTGAAATC
Source organism: Flavobacteriaceae bacterium (assembly GCA_028281065.1). Taxonomy (GTDB): domain Bacteria; phylum Bacteroidota; class Bacteroidia; order Flavobacteriales; family Flavobacteriaceae; genus Aureisphaera. The sequence goes on from JANQKN010000131.1 coordinate 8,847, forward strand.
ATTTGATTTCCAGTCTTTTCCCTACTGATTTAATAGGTTAGAAAATCATCACTTTTATAGTCTTTTTATTGAATAATGTGTAAAAAATTGATTAAAAACATACATTATTCATAAATTTTTCTTAAATTCGCGTACCTAACTTAATTTAGTAATAATCACTAATACCATCAACAATGAGAAAATTCAAGTACGGGTTTTTAGGTACTTTGTGCCTAAGCCTGATCGTGGTTTCCTGCTCCAAAGAAGAGGAAATCGCAACCGACCAACAAACAGCTCCTTTAACTAAAGAAATCCCCCAAGATGTTGTAGATGCCGCTGGCATTTTAGAGCTGAACACCAACTTCATAAAGTACGATACTTTTTACTTCCCCGATGGTACTTCCGAAGAGCGTCTGTTCTTCGAGGAGGATATCGTATTGAGTGAAGAAGAACTATTTACGTTGTCTAGAGCCGTCCAAGAACAAGGAAACGACACCGGAAGACAGTACCGCACCTGGAACCTGGTAAGCCAAGGAAGAAACATTTCCATTATCGGTTATACCGGTGGAGGAGGATTTGGCCTTTCCAACAAGGAACGTACCGCGCTTCAATGGGCTGTAAACAATTACAACCGCTTAAGTGGTGTGTCCATTAGCTTTACCCTTACGTTTGGTACCAACTACCAAGACAAGGATATGGTAGTGTACAACAACCCCAACCAATCTGGATCTGGAGGTAGTGCTGGGTTCCCTAGCGCTGGCTTGCCTTACAAGTGGGTACAGATTTACGGGTTGTCTGGATACAGTACCAATGTAAACGAGCACGTAATTACGCACGAGATTGGTCACTCTGTTGGTTTCCGTCATACCGACTGGTTTAGCCGTCAGAGTTGTGGGCAAAACGTAAACGAAGGATCGGCCGGTGTTGGAGCCGTTCACGTAAACGGAACCCCAACGGGATACGATTCTACTTCTGTCATGCTGGCCTGCTTTAGCAGTAACGAGGATGGCGAGTTTAATGGCAACGACATAACTGCCTTGCGCAATAT
>JANQKN010000137.1 GCA_028281065.1 Flavobacteriaceae bacterium
AAGTCCTTTTTGCTTAGGGAATACACATAGTCCTGCCCTACTTTTTTGAAATTGAAACCATCTTCTTTCCCCGAAACAAATTGGGGTTGTGCACCATGATTATAAAGCGTAATGGACAAATCGTAATCCTCATAGGTTGTATTGAGTGCCTGTGTTAGTTTATAGATATGCGCGTTGCCTGAAAAAGAAAGCTCTTCTTCGTATGCCAGTATTACTTGTTTATATCCCCGTCTAGGAATGGGATAAATACGGGCTCTATAATTGTTTCCAGTACCTTTTTCCAGAAGGGCCGGGTCTACCCGTCTTCTAACCACGGCTTCGAAAGCAATCCTACCTTGCTCTTTTTCCACCACTACGGCTTCCCTTATTTTGCCATTTACTTCCAAGGCAAATCTGGAAACGGACTGTTTTTCACCTAGAGGGAACTGTAATTCCCCTTCCAAAATACTGTTGGTAGGGTTGTAAAACTTCATATCGTAAGTAGTTTTCACCCTATTCCCAAAGATCTCAACGTCGACTTTTATTTTCTTAACGCCTAACTTATCCTCCCCTACTTTAATTAAGGGAACATTCTGTGAGTATCCTACTAGCCCCACTAAGAACATTAAAAGAGTACTGATTGCTTTCATAATTTCCTATTTTATAATTTCTGGATATAAATCTATCCCATGCCCCATTCGTAAAAAAAGCATAATGAGGCAGTTGTGGGTTTGAGCTAGGGAAGTGACCTATTGAGTGGTTTCAATTATAAATCCATAAAAAAAGAGCCCTATAGTGGGCCCTTCTTATTTCATATTGAAAGATTTAGTTAGTAGATTGTCTTGTTAACGGCTAGATAGTGCTCCCGTTTTCGTCGTAATGATGACTACCCCGTTCCTGCCTTCGGAACCGTAAATATTGGTGGCTGCTAAGCCTTTTAAGACTTTAACGCTTTCTATGTTATTGGGATCTAGGTCGAACGAACGATTGGATCCCAAATCCCCACAAATCACATTACCTGGATTAGTTATGGTGGTATCGTACGGAACACCATCTACGATGTACAAAGGATAATTAGATCCGTTATAGGTGGTTAACCCCCTAATAACAAATCTATTTGTAGTTCCCGAGAAGCCCGTTTGTGGAGTAATGGATATCCCCGGGGCTTTTCCTACCAAAGACATGGTAACATCGGTTTGGATATTATCCCCAATATCTGTTCCGCAAATCGTGGAAACAGCATATCCTTGTTTCTTCTTGTTGGTAAAGCCACCAGTAATAGCTGCTATAACCGTGGCATCATCCCGCTCCATACTAATATGTATAGGGGTTTCATCTTCGACCATAACCGTCATGGAATAATATCCCACATGGCTAAATACCAAATATTGACCTATTTCGGCATTAATGATATAAGTCCCTTCTTCATCGGTATGGGTTACATTCATGGTTTCTTTTACCATGACCTTTGCATTTGGGAAAGGCAAATTGTTTTCGTCTGTTACTGTACCAGAAATTTCTACTTGTTGTCCAAAAGTATTACAAATGGAAAAAGCAAAGAAAAGTGCTATTGCTACTGTTTTCATATGGATTGGATTTAGTGTTACTACTTCTTGAAGCTAGCAAGAAAGAATCGTACCCAAAACAAGGAATGAGGGAATGGGTGTTTTGAATGAGGGAACCATCCAAGTATCTCTGTCCAAAAAAGAAAAGGGAGCCCAACTAGTGACTCCCCTTTCCCAAAAAACCAACCAAAAAAACTAAGATTATTTGTAAGATGACTTAGTTTATGAAAAAAAATTACACCTAAACTTACTGTTGTTAGCACTAGGAAAAAAGGGGGATTGAGGGAACACCCCCATTCATTGAGGGAACAGTTTACCTATACTTGTGAAGCAAAGACAGTACATCCTGTCTTTTTACTTTTCCTGTTTCGGTATAAGGAAATTGAGAAAGGGAATAGATACGTTTGGGACGTTCGTAAGATGCTAAGGCTGCAAATGCTTTTTTGTAAGTATCCTCGTCTGGAAGTTCCCTTCCTTCCACCACCATGATAACACGCTGCCCCAAAGCTTCGTCGGGCTCGGAAGCTATAATGAAAGAAAAGTCAAAATGCCCCGCAAGCTTTGTTTCTACTTCTTCTGGGCTTATTTTAACCCCACCGCTATTAATTACGTTATCTATCCGCCCCAGCCATGTAAAAGATACTGGAGAATGTAGGGTTACCAGATCATTGGTGATAACGGGATGGTTGCTCACCCTGGGGGCATCGATGACCAAACATCCACGGTTGTCTTTTGAAAAATTAACGTCTGGGAGGGCAGAAAAAACATCGGACTTGGCAAAGCCATTCAGCCTCCTCACGGCGATATGGGTGATGGTTTCGGTCATACCATAGGTAGCAAAGACTTCGGTAGTCTTGTCCTGAAGCTTCGCTTCCAGCTCTGCAGAAATTGCTCCTCCGCCTACTATCATCTTCTTTACTTTGTTCAACGATTCTATAGAATGATGTAATTGATAAGGTACCATGGCTACAAAATCGTAGTCATTGTCATATTCGGTCAAAGCATCTTTATTGGGGGCAACGGCATGCAAATCCCAACCCAAGACCATCGCACGGACCAACATCATCTTTCCAGCAATGTAGTCGGCAGAAAGACACAACAATGCTTTGGTGCCTTCTCCTATCTTAAAATAAGCTCCCGTTGCTTCTGCACTATGGATCATTTGTTGTTTTTGAAGATGGATGCTTTTAGGAGTTCCTGTGGAACCGGAGGTTTTAACGATGACCGTAGCTTCGAAATTGAGCCATTCCTCCAAAAAGCCCGCAATACTCACCTCATAGGGAGCTCCATGTACCTTTAAATCTCCCGCAAAATTGAGCAGTTCTTCAGCAGACGAGTAGGACAACCCGTTAAATTTGAACTTAGGATGTATAAAAGGTGAGGTTGACATCTCCGTTCTTTATTCGTTTCCAATTTCCACAATAGAATCATTGGGAGGGGCTTGTATACGGCCCGCAAGTCGATTTCCCCAATTTTTCCATTTATAGCGCCAAGCCATAAGCAATAGAAAGATAGGATATATAACCAACACGGGGAGTAATACATACCAACTCATGGTGGGATCGGATACATCCTTAAAAATGGAATGGGTTTGGAAAGCGGTCCAATCTGCCGTGACCAAAAGAGCTGCTATAAGATTATTTCCTGCATGAAAGCCCAGTGCCAATTCCATGCCTTCGTCCATTAAGGTCATTAGTCCCAAAAAGACCCCAGTTCCTATATAGTAAATCATGATGAGTGGTCCCAGTTGGTCTACTTCTGGGTTAAAGAAATGAAGCATTCCAAATATCATTGAGGTAACATATAAAGGCGTGAATTTCCTGCTAAAAAAACGCTTTAAAGGTTGATAAGAAGCACTATCGTATACAAAGTCGAACATATTGGTAAGTGCCATAAAAAAGACAATTACAACCCCTACGGTTAAAAACAACATATTAAACAGCATACTTAAACCCGAATAGATATCCAATAAAATCAGTAGTGCGATCCAAACGTGGATAAAAAGGAATATTAAAGGGAAGCTCTTGTGGGTAGATACTACCCCGAAGCCCTGCATTAAATAGCCCCGAAACAAGTATTCTTCGAAACTGGTTTGCAAGGGAACCATCACTATAGCAATAACAGCAAGAATAATAAAAGGTTTTAGATTAAACTGAACCTCATAAGTGTCTGGGGAGAAATAGAAATAATCGAGCAATGTGGTTGCAATGGTAAAAACAGCGACCAGCAAAAACCCAAACCAAAAACGTCCCCAATGCACTTTTTTTCTTGTAGTGGTGACCCGCAATAGCGGTTGTTTGTGCACATATTTAACCCATAGATATAGCCCTATAAACCCAATAACAAAAGACAATAACATTAAAAAGAGCGTTAGGTTGGAGTCCAACACGCTCATAATGGCGTTTGGATCTTCCAAGACTGAAAGCGCATCTCCTCCATCGGATATTGCTTTTGCTACGACACCCACCATAAAAGGGATGGAACCCAGCTGCCAAATAATGAAAATGACAAAAAACCCAACGATATAACGCCAGGCTTCGTGAAGGTATCGGTATGCAAGATGTATGAACATAGTTTTTCTTTAAAAAAATTAGATAGGGTTCTGGTTAATTTGTTACGTAATCTGAGAAATATCCCATCCTCCATTCGGTCTGTATAACAGTGCTCCGTTTTTCACTTCTAAAGGCGATGGAATATTATTGGTATACAAGCTGCCGGTGCCCAATCCTTGCGGCAATTTACTATTTTTTGTGAAGGTATATTGCGAAATGGCATTCAATCCCACGTTACTCTCCAAAGCCGAAGTAATCCACCAACCCATGTTCATTGTATCCGCCAAGGATATCCAATGGTCACTCCCTCGAAAACCTCCAATAAAACTAGGTTTAAGAATGATGTATTGTGGTTGAATGGTTCGTAGTAATTCCTCCCTTTTGGATTCTGAAAAAATACCAATCAATTCCTCATCCAAAGCAATGGGTAAAGGGGTTTCTTCACACAAACGCGCCATTTCCTTCCATTGCCCTTGTTTAATAGGTTGTTCTATAGAATGTAACTGAAGCTCGGAAAGGACCTTCAATTTCTCCAATGCATCATTGGGCGAAAAGGCGCCATTGGCATCGACCCTTAATTCTATTTCTGAAGCAGAAAACTCGTTTCGAATAGACTTCAGCAATTGTAGTTCGGCATCAAAATCGATCGCCCCAATCTTCATCTTAATGCACGAAAAACCTTTTGCAATGCGATCGGCAATTTGTTCTTTCATAAATTGTTCGTCCCCCATCCAAATAAGCCCGTTTATAGGAATGGATTCTTTCCCTTCAGAAAATGCAGAGGGAAACAACTGAAAAGGGGAAGTTGCCTCCAACGACCTAAAAGCGGTTTCCAAACCTATCTGTATGGACGGGAACTCCATGAGTTCTTGGTACAGCGCTGGCAATCCCAATGCTATGTTTTGACAGGCCCAAGAGAGTTTTTCTTCATAGTCAGGACGATCATCCGCACTTAATCCACGAAGCAAGCCACATTCGCCAATGCCCATTCGGCCTCCTTCTTGAAGAATTACAAAAAAGGTTTCCTTGGTTTTTAAAACCCCACGGGAGGTTCCTGCAGGGCGCTTAAATTGTAAAATATACTTTTTGTAGAATGCGCGTATCAAAAGACGATGAGACTATTAGAAATTAGATGTTAGATGTTAGATAATGAGAAGTTAGATACAGGTTTTTAGACCTCTAAAGATTCTCCTATTCCAACAAGTATCAATTCTTTTCCGGCTTTCGAAAATTGAGCTTCGGCCGCTTGGGTGTCGATTTCAATAAAACCAAAAGTGTTGTAATGCACGCCCAATATTCTGTTGCATTCCACAAAATCGCTGGCAATAATGGCATCGTCTACTCCCATGGTAAAGTTGTCCCCTATGGGTAAGATCGCTAGATCCAGGTTAGTTCGCATAGGGATAAGTTTCATATCCATGGTAAGTGCTGTGTCTCCAGCAATGTATATGTTCTTTTCCCCTTCTATAACAAAACCACCTGGAAAACCGCCATCGGAACCATCGTCGAAAGTACTTGTATGAATGGCGTTTACATATTTCACCTTTCCAAAATCGAATTGCCAGCTTCCACCGTGGTTCATAGGATGTACCTTGCATCCCTTGGCTTGATAATGCATGGCAATTTCGTAATTGGAAACTATGGTTGCGTCTGTATTTTTGGCAATGGTTTCAGCATCCAATACGTGATCTATATGTGCATGGGTAAGCAAAATGTAGTCTGCCTTTAAATCATTAACGCTTACCGAATCCTTGGAAAGGGGATTCCCCGAAATAAACGGGTCTACAATAATATGCTTTCCCGAAGTTTCTATGGACAAACTGTTTTGTCCGTAAAATGTGATTTTCATTGAGTTCTTTTTTAGTCGATAGTACCGTAAATGTAATTGATTTTAGGGGTTATTCCATACAGAAAAACACCGCTACAAACGAGTATAGATAAATATCCCAAACAGGATGGCAAAGGCGAAGGTAGACAAAGCCACTTTTTTCAATTCAGAATCCAACAATCGTGGCTCTTTATTTTTGGCTACGGTTATCATATTCAGCACAAAAGGGATAAACGCAATAAGGTATACAAACTGACGGGGCATTTGATAGTGCAAAAGGGTATACGCCACAGCACATAGCATCCCGACGATCAATAAAAAGTAATGGTATTTCTTCGCCTTAGCACTCCCCATTTTAACCACTAGCGTGTTCTTACCCACTTTGGCATCGTTCTCTATATCCCGCATGTTATTTAGGTTCAAAACCGCCGTACTGAACAACCCGATGCTGGTTGCTGGTAATAACAAATCCCATGTCAATGTCTTTGTGAAGAGAAAGTAACTCCCCAAAACGCTCAACAGTCCAAAAAAGAGGAAAACAAAAATGTCGCCCTTACCTGAATAACCATAAGCGCCTTTACCAACGGTATACTTAATAGCGGCAATCACGGCAGCAATAGCCAGGTTAAAGAAGATAAAAGCCCATAGAAAATGTTGATTGCCAAAAGCCATAAAAATGAGCATGCTCGCAATAAGCAGGGTAATCCCCGCAGTAATGTACATAGCCTTTTTCATCTGCTTTGGAGAGATCATTCCGCTGGCTACCATACGCTTTTCTCCTTCTCTATTTGCATCGGTCCCTTTAACACCGTCACCATAATCGTTAGCAAAATTGGACAATACCTGAAAACCTATGGTCGTAAGAATGGCAAGCCAAAAGAGCGGTCTCTCGTAAATATGGGAATACCTACCACATACTATGCCGCCAAATTTTTCATCCAGTAGGGCAAACCCTACTTGATTTAAAATTGGATTTCCCAGTGAAGCCCCTACTATAATTCCTGAAACCGATAAAGGGAGGGTACGTAATCTGGCTGCAGCGAGCCATGCTTTTGGTTGTGACATAGGTTGTAATTGCGGCACAAAAATAAGGTATTACCCAATAACATTATAATTTCCTATTTTTAACAAATAACCAAAACAACTCATGAAAAAAAACTCCGATCTAGGCTTACTCATATTGCGTGTAGGCCTTTCCGCATTGTTGCTTACCCACGGCATCCCAAAATTAACAGCTTTTATTAACGGCGACATGGCCATTGTTGGCGATCCTATAAAATTAGGTGGACTTATTTCTTCTATTCTGGCACTTATTGCCGAATTTATTGCTCCAGTCCTTATCATTATTGGGGTAAAAACACGCCTAGCAACCATTCCGGTTATTATCCTTATGGCAGTAGCTGCTTTTTTGGTTCATGCAGGCGATCCTATTGCTACCAAAGAAAAAGCATTGATGTATTTAATTGGTTTCCTTGCTATAGGATTGATGGGTGCTGGACGATTTTCAGTCGACAAAAAATAAAGGAAATTTTACCACCTGGGGTATTGAACAAGTAACAATGTCCCAGGTAAATTTTGTATCTTAGCTGTACATTCTATATGCTTAAAAATAACCCTCTCTCCCCCCTGTTATTTTTGAATTTCATATAAAGTTTTAGTATTCATTATTTTATTAATCTAATTTTCAAGTTGCAAGAGCTGTTGCCAATTTTGTTATAACCTAACTTTTACAATAGCGTTAAGTGCAATGCAAAAAAACTAAACCTATGAAGAAATCATTTTTTATCGTATTTTTTTGTTTCCTAGTGGGAACACAGATGAATTCCCAGAATTCCATTCCAATTCCTTTTTTACAACCTTTTGAGAGTTTTACCTATAACTCTCCTCCTAATTTAGTAAGGCTCGAAGTTGCCGATAGTTCAAGCCCTGGAGATACGGATTGTCCTCCAACAACTGATATGATAAAAGGGGAAGGATATAGCTGGTTCTTATCAACCAGAGGCAACCCAACCAAAGGTAAATCTTTGAGATTGACTGTTCATCCCGAAGACCATCCTTGCAATGCTGTCTCTCCAAGAGATCGGTCCGAAGTCAGGTATACCTTGCCTCCATTGCACAACACGACGAGTTACATTCAATGGCAACTGTATATCCCCGATGACCTCAGTTTTATCGATGAGGAAACGTCTAGTCAGGGTGGAAAAAATCCCTATCATAAATTGTTTCAAATTGCGTCTAATGATAGTTCATTAAGCTATCCATTGGTTGGACTTGATTATATCCATGAAGAGAACGCACCAAATAATAAAAGGGATTTAATGTTTTTAATACGATCTGCCGTAAGTTCTTCAGTTGTCAGAAGAGTACACATCTCTGATGCAATAGTTAAAGGGGAATGGACGGAAATAACCTATAAATCGTATTGGTCCAACAGTGATTTTTCTGGAAAAGTTGAAATATGGATCAATGATAAGCCTGTTATTCTTGATCTTTCAGATCCTAAAAACCAACCTATTAATCCCAATAAATATTATTGTATACTTGGCAACAATCAAGAAGATCCTCTTCAGGTATATTGTGCCACAACATCGTTTGTAGGGGGTGCACCTGCCCGAAATAAAATCAAATTTGGGCATTATAGGCAACTCCATTACGAGAACGACAATGATCATACTATTTATATAGACGATTTAAAAGTAACTGGTTACGAACCCATCACTGAAATTCCCACCAAACTGGCCAACCAATACTGCGATGCAAATATCCCCATAGACAATTACAATATAAGCTGTGATCCAGTAAGCGCAAATGGTATCCCTGCAAACAACTATATTTTCCGATTCGAAAAAGATGCATCCACCTATTATTGGGTAAATAGTAGCAACACATCCATTAATTTGTTGAATTACTCCTTTTTGGAACCCGCAACCACTTACAAAGTTCAAGTAAGGGCACAAGGCCCTACGTTCGATTTTAATTACGGGGATATTTGTACCATCACTACTCCTCATAAAACAAAACTTAGGAGTACTGATTGCGGCGACACAGATTCACCCAATTACAATTCAACTATTGGAGCCCTTAAGGTGATGAAAGCTACCAATTACAAGTTCCAATTTCGAGACGACATAACCAATGCACTTTTCTATAAGAATACCAATAGCAGTAGTACATTTATCACTCCCTCTTCAGTCAATGGGGTTGTTCCAGGTCGGTTATACCATGTAAAGGTGAGAGCTCAAGGATTACCGGATTTTGATTTCGATTATGGAGCTGAGTGTGAAATAAAGTTTGAAAGCAATTCTAAATTAGTAACAAACAACAAAACGGATTTCAATACTGGACAGCCTATAGTTACCCCCAATCCGTTTACAGATTTAGTTCATATCAATTCTTTCGAAAATGAGATTCCTTTGCAATTTATAGTCTTCGACCTTTCAGGAAACATCGTATTTAAAAAGGAAAACAGCAAAGGTATAAGCGAAATGGATCTAAGTTTTTTGAAAAGGGGAATGTACTTAGCCAAAGTTGTTTCTTCTACGAAAACGCAAACCATTAAATTGATAAAAGAATAAATGTAAATTAAGACAACCCCTTATCTTTTCTCGAGGTAAGGGGTTAAAAAAGGAAGATCAATCGAAGATCTTTACCAAAAGTTCTTTTAGTAAATCCCCTTGGGGTATATTGGCTGCTCCTACCCCTTTGCTTTTCATATCCACTTCACGAATTACGGACACAATCTTGCTCACCTTTTTCATGGGGTAATGACGTGCCGCCATTTCGTAATCCTTAATAAAATAAGGACTCACACCCAATACTTTGGGTGCTTGGGACCGATCGGTAAGGGAATGGTACTTCAACAACTTGGAGAAAAAACTGTATAGCAAAGCAACGGTCATAACAATAGGATGGTTCTTGGGGTTTTGTGCAAAGTATTGTACAATACCAAAGGCTTTTTTTATGTCCTTGGCCCCGATGGCATTCTGTAGCTCAAAATTGTTGAAATCCTTACTTATCCCAATATTCTCTTCGATGATTTGAGGGGTAATCTGCTCCCCAGGTTTTAGGATAAGTTGCAGCTTTTCCAATTCGTTGTTTACCTTGCTTAAATCGTTGCCCAAAAATTCGGTAAGCATCTGTGCAGCCTTAGGACTTATGGTATATCCCTTGCCTGCCATAACCCTGCGGATCCAATCTGGGACTTGGTTTTCGTAAAGTTTCTTGCTCTCGAACAACACCCCTTTTTGTTTTACGGCTTTGGAGAGTTTTTTTCGTGCATCCAGCTTTTTGTATTTGTAACAAACCACCAAAACCGTAGTAGGTTGCGGGTTCTCTACATAAGAAACCAAATTTTCGATGGTTCTTGCCAAATCCTGCGCTTCCTTTACAATCACAACCTGGCGTTCGGCCATCATAGGGTACCGCTTGGCATTGCTCACGATATCGTCTATGGAAACATCCCTTCCGTACAAAACCATTTGGTTGAATCCCTTTTCTTCTTCAGATAAAAGATTATCTTCGATATAATCGCTAATACCGTCTATGTAATAGGGTTCTTCCCCCATCAAAAAGTAGATAGGAGCGGCTTTGCCGTTTTTAATGTCTGAAATGATTTTTTTTACCTGGTCGAGTGCCAAAAGCGTTATTTTGTCTGTTCGAGCGCAGTCGGGAACTTTACTGACCTCTCGACTGCGCTCGAGGTGACAGGTCGCTAAGATTATGAAATCTGCTTTGGAAAGCGTTACTTTGTTCGATGCTGAAACTGAATTTTCCAGAGTATACCTTCCGCTTCAAAAATAGGGAAAACAAACGACTGATTTTTGATCCCATCCGAAAAAAATTTGTGGTCCTTACGCCCGAGGAATGGGTACGCCAGCATACGGTTCAGTTCTTGGTTTCGGAAATGCATTACTCCCCCAACCTAATCAATGTAGAAAAGCAACTCATCCTCAACAATACCAAAAAAAGATACGACATTGTGGTTTTTGAACCCGACGGGACCATCTTCCTCATTGTAGAGTGCAAAGCGCCCCATATAAAAATCACCCAAGAGACCTTCGATCAGATTGCGCGTTACAATTTGGTCACAAAAGCGACGTATCTTATGATTACCAATGGTTTGGAGCATTATTACTGCCGTATGGATTACGAAAATGAGCGGTATGTGTTTTTGGAAACCCTTCCCAATAAATAAAATGGACTCCCATTAAGATGAATGATATTTTAATCGTACTACTTGTATTGCTCATATACTTCTCCCCGGTTTTTTATCAGCTTTTTATCGTAATCAAAGAAAGCAAGAGAGGAAACAAAATACCGCTAAAACGGTTTTTCAGGTATGCCAAATACAGCCTTTTATTTTTCCTGGCAACGGCTATTGTATTTACTGTATTAAGCCACACCAATTACCTTGATTATGAAAAACCCATGAAGTATGATAAAATCGATGATATTACATTTGAAAATTTCAGGGGGTTGGAGTTTTTTAAAAAGTCATTGTACGGCAATGAAAGGTTTGCATATGTAGTTACCAGTATTGAAAGTGATATTAGTGGAAACGAAGTAACCATTCAATCTTTTTTTCATCCTTCAAGGTCGTATGTGTACAGTCAACATTCCAACAGCAAAGACCTTTTAACCCATGAAAAGTATCACATAAAAATTACGGAGCTCTATGCAAGAAAGGCAAAAGAAAGGATTATGAAGCTCAAGAATCCATCAAAAAAAGAAATCAAGGAGGTTATAACCAAGGCTAAAAAGGAAGAAAGGCAGTTTCAGAAAAAATACGATTACGATACTTTTCATAATTATGTGCTAAGTGAACAGAAAAAGTATGAAACACAAATAGATAGTTTACTAAATTTACTCACTGAATTCGAACAACCAAAAATCATTCTTAATGACTAAGCATATACTGTTATTACTAGCTACAATAGCCCTTATTTCTTGTGGTTCCGAAAATGACAAATTCCCTTTGAACAAAAGGTATTGGGAGCCTATGGATTATGCCAATGTAACCCGGGAACTGAAGTACGGTTTCGAAGCCGATGACAAGCTCCCATCTTTTGATGATCCAGAAACACGGGCCATCATCGAAAAATATACAGACGAAGCAAATTTTAATGTAATATTGGACGATGATCAATTAGGGATAAAACACAGGAACAAAGTAGCTCAGGATTTCTTCAACAGATATAGGGACATGAGCACTGTTTATACGGCTACCAACCGCCAAGACGAATACGTCTATGACCAGGAAATGTTGGCCATTGAGCAATTTGGACTAGAACTACAGCTAAAATATTTCAAGTTAGGTAATGACGATATCATAGAGCGTTCCGACGACCCAACCTCTGCTAATGTACAGAACACTGTCAATTCCAATATCCAAACCTTAATCTCCAATTATAATCTATACTTGGATGAGATCAATAACGAGAACGCTTTTTCTGAAGAGGGTAAAAAACTATTTGCAAAGGGAATCGACACCCATTTTACCAAACTGGTAGAAACGTACCCAAATAGCAATTTTAGCGCATTGGAAAGAAAGATAGACCTCATGTATAAAAAGGCAACCTCTTATCCAGTAAAGGTTTCTTTGCAAAAATTAAAACAACTTATAGAAAGCAAAAAGCCCAGCGAATAAGCTTCTTAACTAAACCTATTTATCCACTATAAAGCTACCACTGGAAATCTGCTTGTTTCCTTCAATCAGCCTATAAAAATACATTCCAGAAGTTATATTGGCGAGGCTAATGGTATAGGTAGTTTCTGCAGTTGTGCCCTCTATTTTATGAGGAGTAAGCCTTAAAGACCTTCCGTTAACATCAAAAAATTGAAGCTCTCCTTTCATTTTTATGGGAAAAGAAATACGTATGGAATCCTTGGAAGGATTGGGATAGACAGTTCCCGTTATAGCCAAAGTGTTTTCCTTAACCGAAAGGATGTCGGGGTTAAAAAAGGTTAGGTCGTCGGTTTCGTTAAAATTCCCGAAATAAATATCCGGGAAAGTGTCATTATTAAAATCGGCCACTTCCATAGCAATCCCATTGGTTAAAGCAAAGGGTTCGAACACGTCCAAGCTAGTCTCGGTATACACTCCTGCACCATCATTATCCAGCACCCGTGGGTTCGAAGCTGGGTTTTGAAACGACACATGTATAATATCCAAGTCATTATCATCGTCATAATCCACAAAAAAAGCGTCCAGACTCAACAGATTACTCGAAGGAAGGTTCGTTGCCGTGGCATCGGTAAAAAAGCCATTACCATTATTGAGATAAAGACGATCTTGCGGATTGGCAGTTCCTATAAAGTTTACAGTGGCTACGAAAATATCCGGAAAGGTATCCCCATTGGCATCCCCTATTGCAATTTTTCGGGTTTCCACCGTTTGCCCGGTATCGGGAAGTCTACTGCTTTCATCTACAAAAGTCCCATTGTTATTTATTAGGATATTGTTGTCCCCCAGGTCGATCCCTTCAATAATATCCAGATCATTATCGCCATCCAGATCGACCAATTTAAAATCCTGGGTCCCTTCGGTATTCACAGGCCAACGCGATGCATCTTGTGTAAACGTAAGATCTTGATTGTTGATAAAAACCGTATTCTGCCCCGTATTCCCAATAATTAAATCGGGGTAATCATCGTTGTTTAGATCAAGCACTGCAACAGCATTTCCCAAAGAGCTTGGGAAATCGTATGCTATGAAGGTGAACAATCCCGTTCCATCATTTATCAGGAGTTCATGAAAAGTGGAATCTTCCGAAACAAATAGCACATCGGGATCCCCATCTTGATCGAAATCGGCTATGGCAATATCCTCACTGTCTTCTCCGGGAAAAGGGTCGCCTGTATTTTTTTCAGGAAAAATCCGTGACGGATCTTCTGTAAAATTTCCACTCCCATCGTTAAAAAGGAGTAGGTTTCTTCTAAATTCGCCTGCAGTAATTATATCCAAATCATTATCGTTGTCTACATCCACACTTCGAACATCCATAGTATTGATTCCTGTCGCTGACAAGGGAATATGATCATTCTCGTGGGTAAAATAATAAGGCTGTGCCAGGTGCGATTGTATCGCAAAGCAACATAACAGAAAGAGGGCGTACTTGACAAGAATTGTTAGTTTCATAGCTTCTTTTTTTATTAAGGTTACGAAATATGCTTGACTTAGGCAAAATTCTATACTCGTCCATCTTAAGAATCAGGGGGATGACTCCAAAATATTCGAGGAGTGAAAAATCGTGTTCTTGAAAAAATAAGCTTAAAATTTTCCTTTTCTTTGCCTTGTGAAAGTCGCCGTGGTTATACTCAATTGGAATGGGAAAAAGCTGTTGGAGCAATTCCTGCCTTCGGTCATAGAACATTCTGGTTCGGCGAATCTCTATGTGGCCGACAATGCCTCTACCGATGATAGCGTAGCCTACCTTTCGGAACACCATCCAGAAATCAATATCATTCAAAACAAAGAAAATGGCGGGTATGCCAAGGGATACAACGATGCTTTAAAAGATCTTACTGAAGACATTTTTGTATTACTGAATAGTGATGTGGAAGTCGCCTCACAATGGCTAGATCCTGTGATTGCTGAATTTGAAAAGGATCCTTACTTGCAAGCCGCACAACCCAAAATTTTGGATTACAAAAACAAGTCGTTTTTTGAGTATGCGGGAGCTGCAGGGGGATTTATCGATACCTTAGGATACCCGTATTGCAGGGGCCGTATTTTCGATACCATTGAAAAAGACGAGGGTCAGTACAATGATATCTCCCCTATTTTCTGGGCTACGGGGGCCTGTCTCTTTCTAAGACGGGAAGCCTTTTGGAATGTAGGCGGGTTGGATGAAGACTTCTTTACCCATCACGAAGAGATCGACTTGTGCTGGCGGATCCAATCGCGAGGCGGGGTCGTTAAATACATTGGTACTTCAACCATATATCACTTA
This sequence comes from Flavobacteriaceae bacterium, assembly GCA_028281065.1. Taxonomy (GTDB): domain Bacteria; phylum Bacteroidota; class Bacteroidia; order Flavobacteriales; family Flavobacteriaceae; genus Aureisphaera. The sequence goes on from JANQKN010000137.1 coordinate 14,876, forward strand.
GGGGGAGCTACATTAACGGCCGCACATCCCAGAAAGACCTTTTATAATTTTAGGAATTCCCTCCTCATCTTGGTTAAAAATGCAAAGGGCTCTGTAGTATGGAGGCGCATCTTTATACGATTGCTTTGGGACGGCGTTGCAGGCCTCAGGTTCTTACTGCAAGGGAAATTTGGGCATTTTTTGGCAGTGATAGAAGCCCATTTCAGTTTTTACAGCCTCATACCCAAGTTCTTACAAAAAAGAAAGCAATGGGCTTCCAACCTTAAATATGCCACAATTAATTCTGTGGTTTGGAGGTACTTTATTGCAAAAAAACGTAACTTTAACAACCTCTAATAAACTTTACCTAAAATAATGTTAAGTGCCATTTGGCATCTGATTGAATTTATAATTTTGACCACTAAACCTAATTTCGTAACGACATGAAAAAACTATTGATCTTATTGGTTTCTTCAGGGCTTATGTTCACTTCCTGTGTATCGAAAAAGCAATATGCAGAATTGGAAGCCAAGCAAAAGAAGACCCAGGATTTATTAAATACGGCAACTGTAAAACTAAATGCTTGTGAAGCCGACAAGGCTGCCGCCAATGCACGCATCGCTTCACTGGAGGATCGAATTGCCGATCTTCGCAAGACCAATTCCGACCTTATAGAAAGCTCCAAAGAGTTAACCATCTTAACCAAACAAGGAGCTACCAATCTTGAGAAGTCGTTGGAAAGTTTAAAGGAAAAAGACCTAAAAATAAGCCGACTTCAGGATGCCCTTAACAAAAAAGATAGTGTTACCCTTGCTTTGGTAACCAGTCTTAAGAAAGAAGTTGGACTTGATGATGAAGACATTGAAATTAATGTAGAAAAAGGTGTAGTGTTCATTTCCCTGAGCGATAAGGTATTGTTTAGAAGTGGAAGCTACAACTTATCATCCCGTGCCAATGAAATCCTTGGCAAAGTAGCTACGGTAATTAATAGCAAGCCCGATTTTGAAGCCTTGGTAGAAGGACATACCGATAATGTTCCTTATAAAAAAGGCGTGCTTATCGACAACTGGGACCTGAGTGCCAAACGTTCTACGGCCGTTGTACGAAAACTCATGGAATTGGGAGCCAATCCTTCGCAGTTAATAGCTGCAGGACGTAGTGAATTTGTTCCTTTAGTTCCTAACGATACGGCAGAGAACAAGTCTACCAATCGTAGAACCAAGATCTATATCCTACCTAAGATCGATCAATTCTATGAAATGATAGAAGACGAATTGGAAGTACTTTCCAACGAAGGCGGTAGCGAAGGAGGCGGCGGAGGCAACTAATCGTTCCTCTTTATAAAAAATTAAAAAAGCTTGGCAAATGCCAAGCTTTTTTGTTTTCAGCAAAAAAAAAACATACTTCCTTAAGTCCTGTATTGGTGAGGTTTAAGCTATTTTTTTAATATTTTTATAGAGAAGCTGTCCAAATTTTCTTTTCCTACACGTCATAAGGGTGAAAAACAACAAAACGCAACTACACATGAAGAAACTAATGCTACCCATTGTTGCCTTATTACTGGTAGGATTTATTACAACCAATCAGAAATTAACACAGGCAGAGCGAAATTTCGCTATAGAAGAAATGACCAAGACTCAAGAACGTGTTCTATCGGCTATTAAAGGCTTATCTACAGAGCAACTCAATTTTAAGAGCAGTCCAGAATCCTGGTCCATTGCAGAATGTACCGAACACATTGCCCTTTCCGAAAACAACATATTCGGGATGCTACAGGGTGCGTTGGAAACCACGCCAGACCCTTCAAAAAGGAGTGATGTAAAAATGACCGATGAGCAAATATTGCAGCTAATCACAAATCGCTCTCAAAAAGTGAAAACCCGTGAATCTTTCGAGCCTACTGGAAAATTTGGTACACATAAAGAGACTGTAAAAGCATTCAAAAAGAAGAGAAAGAAAAACATCCGATTTGTAGAGGATACCAACGAAGACTTGCGTAACCGCTACGCACAACTTCCCTTTGGTACTATCGATGCATATCAGATCCTGTTGTTTATGTCTGGGCATACCGAAAGGCATGTACAACAGATAGAAGAGATCATGAACCATCCCGATTTTCCAAAAAATTAATCGATCCTCTATGAAATTTGCAATCAAAAAACTGTTTCATATCGATGCCCCTAAAGAAAAGGTGTATCAAGCCATAACCACCATCGAAGGGCTTTCCAATTGGTGGACCACACAAACTGAAGGTGGTGAAGGATTAGGCGCCGAAATCAATTTCGATTTTGGTTCCCACCAAGGCCCCACCATGAAAATTGTGGAATTAATTCCCAACGAAAAGCTGATTTGGGGGTGTGTAGGACGTAGTCAAGGATGGTTAGGACATACTTTTGTTTTCGCCTTGGACGAAAACGATGGAAAAACCAGGGTCCGCTTTTCACACAACGGTTGGAAAGACCAAGACGACGACTTCTACGCCAGTTGCTGTTTTAGCTGGGGACGCTATATGGAAAGCCTCCGCCAATACTGTCAAACTGGAAAAGGAGAAGCCTTTGGAAGCGATGGTTTCTGTAAATAATACTAACAAAAAACAATAAAAAAGCTATGTCAAAATCCATAGATCATTTAAAAAACATCGTAAAGATGAATGATCGTCTTTTTATCAATTCTTTGGAAGGTATTACCGAAGAACAAGCCAAAGAGCGTATTAGCGATCATAACAATCCCGTAAATTGGATTGCGGTTCATACCGCTTGGGCCCGATACAATATGTTGGCCATGTTGGGGAAACCAGCCCAGAATCCTTACGAGGGTATGTTTGAAGGCTTTAAGCCCTTCGATCCCAATTTTGAGTACCCTTCCCTATCCGACGTTAAGGAAAAATGGGGAGAGGCTTCCCAACTGTTGAACGAAGCTTTAGAAAATGTATCCGAAGAACACTTACAAAGTGAGTCACCGTTAAAAAGCCCTATAGGGGATTTTACCTTCGGGGGAACCTTTGCGTTCTTGGTACAACATGAAAGCTACGATATTGGACAGATGGGGTTTCTTAAGAAATACCTAACTAAAGAACCCATGAAATATTAAACGTTAAAAACAAAAAAAATGAACGAATACTTAATGATTATTAGAGGCGGGGAAGATTTATCCGATAAATCCCCAGAAGAAATGCAAGAACACATGAACCACTGGCAACAGTGGATGGGTGGACTGGCCCAGAATGGAAAATTGGTTGGTGGACAACCCTTACAACGCGAAGGCAAGAGCCTTACCGAGCGCGGCACCAAGGTGACCGACCGACCCCTTGCCGAAGGAAAAGAAATGGTAGGTGGCTACATTATGGTGCGTGCCAACAGCTTGGACGAAGCAACCGATTTGGCCAAGGGATGCCCTGGTTTTGAACACGATTGTACCATAGAGGTACGCGAAATCGCTCCTATGGGATAATGCCAATTGGAAAGCAACCCTTCCATAGACCAAACATTAAACCATCTTTTTAGGCAGGAGTCTGGAAAGATGGTTTCGGTTTTGATCAAAATCTTTGGTTCCGAAAATATAGAGCTGGCCGAAGATGTGGTTCAAGATGCGCTCTTGCGTGCCATGGAAGTATGGAAATTCCGTGGTATTCCAGACAATCCAAGGGCTTGGCTATACCGGGTTGCCAAGAACAAAGCCATCGATATCATTCGGAAAAACAAACACAACCAAACCATCGATTTTTCCGATCCAGAAAGACAGTTATTAACCTCCGAATATACCCTTACCCCCACTATGAATGGTTATTGGGAAGAAGCCCAAATACAAGATGATTTCCTTGGTATGATGTACGCATGCTGCCACCCCAAGATTTCCAAGGAAAATCAGGTGACTTTTATATTGAAATCCCTCTGTGGTTTCAGTACCAAGGAAATTGCCAAGTCGTTCCTTACTTCCGAGGAAACCATTTCCAAACGTTTGTACCGAACCAAGGAGTACTTCCGAAACCAGAAAATAAGCCCGAAAATCCCTTCCAGTGAACATATCGGCCCCAGAACCCAAACCGTGTTGAGCGCCATCTACCTTATGTTTAACGAAGGATATAATTCTACCCACTCCGAAGAGCTCATACGGAACGACCTTATTGCACAATCCATGCACCTGTGCCGTTCCATGCTCAACCACAAAAAAACACAATTGCCCGAGGTATACGCACTCATGGCCTTGATATGCTTCCATGCCTCAAGGGTACAGAGCAGGCTGACCCCCGAAGGAAAATTGATTCGGTTAGCCGATCAGGACCGCACCCAATGGAACAAGGACCTCATCACAGCAGGCACTCAATACCTGTACAAAGCTGGTTTTGGGGATTCGTTTTCCACCTATCATTGCGAAGCCACGATTTCCTATCAACACTGCATTGCCAAAACCTACGAGAGCACCAACTGGCAAATCATTCTGTATTATTACGATCTTTTATTGTCCATAGAAGACGATCCCGTGGTAGCACTGAACCGCTGCTTGGTCATTTCCAAACTCCACGGCCCGAAAAAAGCATTGAAGGAACTCAAATTATTGGGCAAGGATCCCGTATTGAACAAATACTACCTCTACCATTCTTGTGTAGCTTCCCTCTACGAAGAATTAGGGAAAAAAGAAGAGGCCATATCCTATCTAGAAATAGCAGTACAGCTCACCCAGTCCAAACAAGAACAGACGTTTATTTTTGAGAAAATCGAGAAGTTGAAAAGTTGAAAACATCCTTTTGGAATTATATTTGAGGGGTTCTCTCCATGCCATTCTACGTAAAAATAATAGCCCTTGTAGCTTTTTGCTTTTTGATTTCCTGCAACTCCACTGACAAACAACAACTACAGCAGGATTCCTGGACCATTTCATCTGGTAAGGACGATATCTTCTTTTATAACTTTAAATGTGTAGGGGACACCCTTATCTTCAATAACGACATGGGGTTTATTGAAAAAATGACTTTTGAAATAAAAAAAGATCATTTGCTCTTACATAGCATCGATCGTAAAGAAGATACCTTACTTCCCTTTACCTATTACAACAAAGATTCCATTAAGCTAGGTAACAATAGATACAGGTCATATAATGGGGAACCCAGTGGATTCAACATAAAATTGGTAGACATTCCTACCCCTTCCAAAGTTGATGGAATTCCCATTCATACAATTCCTTTGGGTCTTTTGAAATATGAGGAAAAATCTGTTTTAGTCAGTGATACCACATCCCTTTTGGAACTTAGAGAATATGAAAGTCAGTCTACTATAGTAATAGGAGGAAAAATAATTCCTAAAGAACTTTTAACTATTTATACTACTTCTTCTCATAGAACTGTACGAGAGGATTTAATGGTGCTTGTTGGAGAAGATATAGATCTTTCCCTTCTCAAATTTCTTCAGCTGGAATTACTTTCAATGATTCAGAAAAAAACTTTTCTAGTAACAAAAAGGGAAGGCTTAGATACCTATCATACTCTTCCCATTCGGCCTTTTTATTTTCAGGAAGACCTAGATGTATATATTAAACAGATAAACAGCCCTCCACCCCCTCCTTTTCCTGAAGAATTTAATTCCAAAAGCTATTTCCTGAAACACGGAGGAATCATTTTGGATATTGATTCATTAGAAAAAACGAACCTGTTGGATTCCTTGGAGAAGGATAAAAATTATGTGATTAAGATTTCAGAAAACTTGTCCATCGACACCTATATCCACCTACTCCTAAAACTGGAACAGCTTAAAAGTGAAGGGATAAAAGCCAAGTATTATATCTATTAAATCATGATTCCCCAATAAAAGTACACCCTGGCTCATCATAAATACCCATTGAATAAGTTATTATATAGAAGACCAAGGTTCGATCGTAGTTTTATTCTATAAACCTATTCAATTATGGCCAACTATCTAAACATCAAAAAACTCTCCTTTTTATTCCTGTTGTTTGTCTTTACTTATGGGCAATCGCAAACAAGTCAATCCACTACGAAGCTATACCCTGTTCAAAAGAATGGACTTTATGGGTTCATCAATCAAAAAGGGGAAGAAATTATAAAGGCCCAATATCGAAATGCAGGGGAATTCTCCGAAGGGCTTGCCCCAGTTCGCTTGGAAGGTACTTTTGGCTATATCGATGAAAAAGGTTCCTATGCCGTAGAAAGTAAATTCGATATCGCCTATCCTTTTGTAGAAGGAAAAGCAAAGGTCTATATCGACGGGAAAGGATATCTTATTGATAAAAAGGGAACCATTTTGCTCCAACACCCTTATCAAGACATATTCAATACCGTTGGGAATAGGTATATCGTTGAAACCATTAGAGGCAAAAAAGGACTAGTGGACGAAAAAGGGGATATAATCTTGGACACCTTATACAAAAACACAACCCCATTAAACGATGATCTTTTTGCCGCAATTAAGCAAAATGGAATCAATAGGTCTTCAAGACAGGTACTGGTTTACGATAAAAATGGGAAGCAAGTTTTCGAAAACCTCGATATTGAACAAATTCAACCTTTTAAAGATGGAGTGGCCTATGTAGAATTGTTAGAGTCCGGTGATGAAGTATTCATCAACGAACAAGGAGAGGTTCAATTTGAAATACCCAACAAATGGGTGTTGAGTACGGAGAGGGAACATTTTAATGATGGAAAGGCTATTATAGACATCTACATCGTAGATCGAGATACCATTAAAATATGGTCTTCAAGAAATAAATACACCATTAAAGGGATAATCGACACGAAAGGAACCCTACTTTTTAGTAATAAGGATTGGAGAGAAATCACAGCCTATAAAAACAACAGGGCTTTCGCCGAAAACTCAAAAGGAAATTGGTTGCTAATAGATGAAAAAGGGGAACCGGTTTCCAATGAGCTATACGAGTCCGTTTACTTTAATGGGTCCGATTATGGTTATCCTTCCCCATTTTATGATGAGGTTGCCATTGTTGAAAAAGATGACGAACTAATGGCAATAGATTATAATGGCGACCTAGTTGCTGGGCCCATATATCTCGATTTCGATTATGATGATCTATTCTTCAAAGATGGTATACTCTATATCCAATCGTATAACGATAATAAAGAAGAACGAATTTCCTCCTATCTGTATGGTTTTTGGGATTGGAAAAACAACCTCCTCATGAAGCCTACATTCCCAATACTGGAGAGTGTTTCTGAAGATGGCACCTGGAATGTTATACAAAACGATAAGTCCTTATATTTTGACAAAAACGGTCATGCATTCTGGGAAACAAAATTATCGGAAAAGAAATCTTCAAAATTGAATATAGACTACATGATGCGGGGTTACTTTTATGCATCTTCTCCCTATAAGGAAGAATTGGCAGGTTTTGGAGGATGGGGCGGTTCGCATAATGAATTCAAAAAAATCCAGGCCAAGGATATGTTCCCTAAAGAACAATTCAATCTCATAGTTCACAAACCTACTCAAAGGGACACAGGGTTGGAGGAGAAATCAAAACTATATATTGTTAACAATCGTGAAGATACCATCTATTTTAACGCCCAAGACAGTAGACTGTACCTACTCCTTCAAGCAAAAGACAAACAAGGCGTATGGAAGGATATAGAGTATTTACCCAGCAGTTGGTGTGGAAATAGTTATCATACACTATTCTTACCTAAAAACCACTATTGGGAATTTGCGATTCCAGAATACGAAGGTTCTTTACAAACCCAATTACGGGCAAAGCTTTGGTATAAACCTACTAAGGATAGCAAAGATTCCGAAATACTCTATAGTGAAGAATTTGCTGGATCGGTTAACCCTGGCCAGTTTTGGAATAAATTAACCTACATTCCATTTGGCCTTATGGATCCCTACGATGAATAATACCTAAAAGACACAATCAACTTGGAGTAGCCATTTCCTGCGAAACCGTTAGTACGATAAATTCTGCAGGGTGTTCAATAGCAACCTTTGTCACTAAGATCATAAGACCATTCAGGATATCTTGTTGCGTCATGGTGGTTCCCAAACCACACTCCACCGAAAAAGCATCGGAGGCCTTAGCTCCCTGCAATCCTCCCTCTTTCCAGATTTGGATTAAAAAAGGGGTTGTTTCCGCTTTCACCGCTTCCCAAGTATTCTTGTCATTGGGCTGAAAGACGTAGGCGTTGGTGATCAACTTACAGGATTGCTCCAAGAAAGTTATTGTACGTCTTACTGAAATGGAGTTCCAATCCATGTTAGTAGCTACTTTCAATGCATCTTGTACGTTTTCAGGCGGGGGGATTTTTTCTTCGTTCATAGAATATTAAATTTCAAGACTCCCCTTCCCTTCCCTAATGAGTTCAGGTTCACCGGAAGTAAGATCGATTACTGTGGAGGCAATATTACCGCCATACCCTCCATCAATGACCACATCGACCAGATCGGCCCATTTTTCGTAGATCAATTCTGGGTCGGTGGTGTACTCAATCACTTCATCTTCATCCTTAATGGATGTGGATACTATAGGATTTCCCAGCTCATGCACAATCGCTTGCGTAATGGCATGATCTGGCACACGGATACCCACTTCCTTCTTCTTTTTGAAAACACTGGGCAGGTTATTATTTCCTGGCAAAATAAACGTATAGGGACCTGGGAGGGCTCTTTTCAATAATTTAAACGTGCTGGTATCTATTTGCTTTACATAATCGCTTAAGTTGCTCAAATCCTCGCACACAAACGAAAAGTTGGCTTTCTCCAGTTTTACCCCTTTTATTTTGGCAATACGCTCTAATGCTCCTTTATGGGTAATATCGCATCCCAGAGCATATACCGTATCGCTGGGATAAATGATAAGTCCTCCTCCTTTAAGGGTATCGACTACTTTCTTAATTTCCTTGGGGTTAGGATTTTCCTCGTAAATCTTAATGTATTCGGCCATAGCGTTGGTTTTATACGGGTGATAACCAAATCATAACATGTTTCCTAAAGATAAGGCTCTTTTGGTTGTCTTCATAATAGATCGCGAAATAATTCGTTTCTATTAAAAAAGCCTTCCCTATGAAAAAAATAGTTTTGCCCGTTGTTTTTTTCTGCAGCCTTACTTTTCTATTGGCTTCCTGTTCTTCTGATGATGACGCTACCATCGAAAACCCAGATACGGGTGTTTTGGAAGCCGCCACATTCTTGAATGTTTCTTATGGGGACCATCCCGACCAAAAATACGACCTGTATTTGCCCGAAGGAAGAACCACCGCAAAAACCAAAACCATCATGCTTGTTCATGGTGGGGGTTGGACCGAAGGCGATAAAGAGGACATGACCAATTTTGTGGAATTGATACAAAGTCTGCACCCCAACCATGCCATTGTAAATATTAATTATGTTCTTTCCAACGTTACCACCCCTGCTTTTCCCAATCAGTTTCTGGATATAGACGCTGTGATCGAAAAGCTGAATTCCGAACAGGAAGAACTACAGATATCCCAAGACTATGGGATGATAGGCACCAGTGCCGGAGCACATCTAGCTTTGATGTATGATTCGGTTTATGATACCGACGACCAAGTAAAGTTTGTTGCTAATATTGTAGGCCCTACCGACTTTACCGATCCATTTTATGCCGATGACCCAGCTTTCGAATTTGCTTTTTCCTTTCTCATAGACGAAACCCAGTACCCAGGAAATGCAGCCGAAGCTGTTAGCCCTACATACAATGTACACCCAGATACCAGTCCCGTGGTTATGTTTTATGGCAATCAGGATCCTTTGGTACCATTATCTAATGGAACCTCTATGGAAACTTCCTTGAATAATGGCCAAATATCGCATAGCTTTACCGTATACGAAGGTGGGCATGGTGACGACTGGAGTGAAACCGACCGTCTCAATCTGCAACAACAGATAAGTGACTACATAACGCAGTACCTACCTATAGATTAGTCCTATGATTTTGGAAACAACCGTACCGCCTGTAAGACCATTAAGACCCTACCGAATTCAAGTAAGTCTTATAGGTATTGTTGTTTGTATTGTTAGTATTATTTGGGTATTATCCATAGAAAGGACCCTCTATCTGGGCTATATGGAAGCAGATAGCAAGACCCAAGCGTTGTACGGGATCCAAGAGATGGACTATCTTTACAAATACCTATTCAGTTTGGGAGGGTTTCTTGGGCTCATCGCCCTCTTTATCGCTTCCCGCTTTAAAAACCTCACCCGTTTGGAATGGACGTTACTAGTATTATCCTTTGTGACTTTGTTGTTTCCTTTCTTTAGGGTGTGGGTATTGTTTGTGCCCGATTTCAGTTAATCCAAGACATTCAGTTTAGCAAAGCGTAACAGGAGTTTTTTCAAGCCGCCGTTTTCAAATTGAATTTCGGCTTTGGTATCGGCACCTACCCCTTCAATCTTTAAAATCTTTCCTTTTCCAAAACGTACGTGCTCAACAAATTTCCCTACTTCTATATTGGCTTCGGAAGGATCGAAGTTTTTGTCCGCCGAACTGCTTGCGGGTTTCAGCTTCCGCAGCTTTCGCAACTGCTCTTCGGTAGGTCCTTTGGGTGGGGTTCCTGCCATAGGTTTTCTCAATCGGAGTTTGCTTTTGTCTACTTCCCCAAAAATATCGGCATCCAGCAAAGGTTTGTATCTATGCTCGGTCACGGGGGTCAAATATTCCAGATAGACTTCGTCTATTTCTTCAATAAATCGGCTGGGTTCCGCATCTATGAGTTTTCCCCAACGGTAACGGCTTTGGGTATAGGTAAGGAAGGCTTGTTTTTCGGCCCGGGTCAATGCCACATAAAACAACCTGCGTTCTTCTTCCAGTTCGGCGCGGGTATTCATACTCATACCACTGGGAAAGAGGTCTTCTTCCATTCCAACAATATATACATAGGGAAATTCCAGTCCCTTTGCCAAGTGTACCGTCATTAGTGCTACGCGATCGGAGTCGCCTTTGTCGTTGTCCATGTCGGTAGCCAAGGCCACGTCCTCCAAAAATTCGCTCAAGGAGCCTGTGGTATCAACCAGTTCCTTTTGTTCTTCCACAAAATCGCGGATACCGTTAAGCAATTCCTCTATGTTTTCGATACGGGCAATCCCTTCGGGGGTGCCGTCTTTTTTCAGTTCCTGAACCAATCCCGTCTTTTTGGTAACATGTTCGGTAATTTGGAAGGCATCGTACCCTTGATTTAGCACCTGGAAGCTCTCGATCATGGTAACAAAGTTCTGAAGCTTAGTCTGCGTTCCTTTGTTGATCTTTAAATCGATCTTTTCGATCGCCTTCATGACATCGAAAATGGGACGATCGTAATGATTGGCCGCTACGATCAATTTGTCGACGGTAGTTTGCCCTATACCTCGCGCAGGATAATTAATCACGCGTTTAAGGGCCTCTTCGTCTTTCGGATTCAGAATAAGGCGGAGATATGCCAACACATCTTTAATTTCCTTACGTTGGTAGAAACTAAGCCCTCCGTAGATGCGATACGGAATATCTTTCTTTCTTAAAGCATCTTCCATCGCCCTGGATTGGGCATTGGTACGATACAGGATGGCAAAATCGCCATACCCGATTTGGTTGTTCATGGCGGTTTCAAAAATATTGCTTGCCACAAAACGCCCCTCGTCCCCATCGGTCATGCTTCGGTTCACCTTAATCTTGTTTCCTTCGGCATTGGCGGTCCAAACCACTTTTTCCAATCGGTTTCGGTTCTTTTCAATAATGCTATTGGCCGCATTTACAATGTTCTTCGTAGAACGGTAGTTCTGTTCCAATCGATATACCTGTACATCGTCATAATCCTTCTGAAAGTTGAGGATGTTATTGATATTCGCCCCACGGAACGCATAAATACTCTGGGCATCGTCCCCTACCACACAGATGTTCTGAAAACGGTCACTCAATGCACGAACAATCAAATACTGACTGTGATTGGTATCCTGGTACTCATCTACCAAAATGTATCGAAACCGATCTTGATACTTGGCCAAAACGGCAGGGAAACGCGTTAGCAATTCATTGGTCTTGAGCAGTAGATCATCAAAATCCATAGCGCCTGCCTTGAAACAGCGTTCTACGTAGTTTTTGTAGATATCACCCAATCGCGGCATTTTGGCCATGGCATCCGCTTCCATCAATTCAGGATTCTGGAAATAGGCCTTAACTGTGATCAAACTGTTTTTATAGGAAGAGATGCGGGAATAGACCTGCTTGTATTTGTAGATATCCTTATCCAACTGCATCTCCTTGATGATGGCCCGGATAACACTTTGGGAATCCTGGGTATCGTAAATGGTAAAATTGGAAGGATAGCCTAACTTATCGGCTTCAAAACGAAGGATCTTTGCGAAAACACTGTGAAAGGTTCCCATCCAAAGGTTCTTCGCTTCGCTGTTACCCACAATCTCGGCAATCCGCTTTTTCATTTCGCGGGCAGCCTTGTTGGTAAACGTAAGCGCCAAAATATTGAAGGCATCCACGCCCTGAGACATCAAATACGCGATACGATAGGTAAGTACACGTGTCTTCCCCGATCCAGCTCCTGCAATCACGATCATCGCCCCGTCCTTCTGTAATACGGGAGCCCTTTGGGCATCATTCAATTGTTCTAAATAATCCTGCAAACCCTTTCAAAAATTGAAGTGATAATAAGCTGTGAAAATACAGAAATTAGAGGGAAAGAAATGCGGACCGTTTCAGAATTTATAAACAACCCTTCCACGTTGTGGTTGCTGAAAATTTTAAATATCTTTAGCACAATGGAGCGAATTCCGAAAATCGATAACTTACGTACAATAACCCATTCCCAATCCTAATTCACAGTAGTTTTATGAAACGATTATTAGCTATTTCCGCCCTAGCCTTTTTCTTGGTAGGCCCCACTTATGCACAAATGGACAAAGATGTTCTTAAGGACATCGAAAATATAGAATCCAAGGTGATCGACTGGCGCCATCATTTTCACCAAAACCCCGAACTTTCCAACAGGGAGTTCAATACGGCAAAAAAGATTGCGGCGCATCTGGAAAGCCTTGGGATGGAAGTACAAACAGGAATCGCCAAAACAGGTGTGGTAGGTATCCTTAAGGGCGATCAGCCCGGGAAAGTAGTAGCACTCCGCGCAGATATTGATGCCTTGCCTGTAACCGAACGCAACGATCTTCCATTTAGAAGTGAGGTTACCACTACATTTTTGGATAAGGAAACCGGTGTAATGCACGCTTGTGGCCATGACACCCACATTTCGATCCTTATGGGGGTAGCCGAAGTGCTTTCCAAACACAAAGACAAAATAAAGGGAACTGTGAAATTTATCTTTCAGCCTGCTGAGGAAGGCCCGCCACCAGGAGAAGAAGGCGGTGCCAAATTAATGATCAAAGAAGGGGTGTTGAAAAACCCAGATGTGGATGCCATTTTTGGATTGCACATCAACAGTGGGACACCTGTAGGTACCATAAAATACAAGAGTGGTGGTACCATGGCTGCTGTAGAGCGTTTTGTGGTGAACGTAAAAGGAAAACAGACACATGGTTCTGCGCCTTGGTCTGGTGTGGATCCTATTCTTATCTCTGCTAAAATCATAGATGGTTTCCAGACTATAATTAGCCGCGAATCCCCTTTGGTAGAGGAAGCTGCAGTTATTACCGTTGGAAAAATTACGGCTGGGGTACGTTTTAATATTATTCCCGAAAGTGCCGAAATGATTGGGACAGTCCGCACCTTGGACCCCAGTATGCGTGAGCTCATTATGCGACGTATGACCGAAATGGCTGGCGATATAGCCAAAGCCTATGGCGGTACCGCGACCATAGAATGGCAAAACAACACTGTGGTAACGTACAACGATCCCGCACTTACAGCGCAGATGCTTCCTACCTTGGAAGGGGTTGCTGGGAAGGATAATATACAGCTCATGAAAGCGACAACAGGCGGTGAGGATTTCTCCTATTTTCAGGAAGTGGTTCCTGGGTTTTATTTTTTCCTGGGAGGAATGACTCCAGGAAACACACAACCTTTCCCGCATCATACGCCCGATTTCAAAATTGATGACGCTGGCTTGTTATTGGGGGTAAAAGCCATGACCCAGGTTGCAATCGATTATTTGGCGAATTAAATTCAAGTTTTATCTATGGACGCTATCCTCGATGTACTATCATCCATACCTTGGTGGGCTTGGATTTTAATTGTCTTGGGAATCATTGCCCTTAGGGACATCTTCCAAAGAAAACACACCATACAGCATAACTTTCCGATTATTGGGCATATACGCTATCTATTTGAAAGCATAGGTCCCGAAATGCGGCAGTATTTTGTGGCCAACAATAGGGAGGAACTTCCTTTTAACCGTATAGAACGTGGATGGATCTACGCTTCGGCCAAAAAGGAAAACAACTACGAAGGGTTTGGTACCGACCGTGATATTTATGCACACCAGCATATTTTTATTAACAATGCCATGATGCCATTTAAGGTAGGTGAAGGCCACCCCAATGCCTTGGATAAATGCTTTCTTCCCTGTGCCAAAGTCATAGGCGAATACAATCAACGAAAAAAGCCTTATCGCCCTGCTTCGGTGATTAATGTTTCTGCCATGAGCTTTGGTTCCTTGAGTGCAAAAGCTGTGGAATCGTTGAACAAAGGATGCCAAATTGCAGATGCTTACCACAATACAGGAGAAGGCGGGCTATCGCCTTATCATAGCAATGGCAGTGATGTGGTTTTTCATTTTGGAACGGGTTACTTTGGGGTCCGCGATACACAGGGAAACTTCTCTATGGACAAAATGAAGGAATTGGTCGCCAAGAATCCATTCATAAAAGCTATTGAAGTAAAACTATCGCAAGGTGCCAAGCCAGGGAAAGGTGGTGTTTTACCCGGAGCCAAAATCACTAAGGAGATCGCAGGGATAAGAGGCGTTGAAATTGGAAAGGATGTGCTCTCCCCTCCCAACCATTCGGCTTTTTCCAACGTGCCGGAACTTTTGGATTTTATAGAAGCCATTGCAGAAGCCACCGGTTTGCCCGTAGGTATTAAAGCAGCTATTGGTAAACTGGACGAGTGGGAAGAACTGGCCGACCTTATGGTAGAAAGGGACCGTGGCCCCGACTTTATTAGCGTAGATGGTGGTGAAGGGGGAACAGGAGCTGCACCGCCCAGTTTTGCGGATCATGTTTCGCTTCCGTGGGTGTATGGTTTTAGTGATGTGTACAAGGTTTTCAAAAAAAGAAAGATCACAGATCGGATCGTTTTTATAGGAAGTGGAAAACTCGGGTTTCCCGCCAAAGCGGCTATGGCTTTCGCTATGGGAGCAGATTGCATTAACGTGGCTAGGGAAGCCATGATGAGTATAGGTTGCATACAAGCACAGATATGCCATACCAACCGCTGCCCTACTGGGATAGCTACCCAAAGCAAATGGTTGCAGAGTGGTATTAATATTCCGCTAAAAAGTGAACGGTTGGCACAGTATTTTAAAACCTTCCGAAAGGAATTGGTCGAGATCACCCATGCGGCAGGTCATGAACATCCCTGTCAGTTTTCGATGAATGATATTGAAGTAAATGTAGACGACCACAACCTCTCCAAAGAATTGAGCCGTACCTATATGTATGAAAAGGACAAGGTGGCATTTACAAACATGCAGGATTTAAAAGATTGCATATATTTAGGCGGCGACAAGAAAGTGCCCCATACTAACAACACTTAAATCACGTTAAGAGACTTATGGAAGAAATGACTCAAATCTTAAGCTATGTATCCTACCTCCTGCCTGCTATTGTGGTAGGGGTAATTGCGTATTATTTTTTTAAAGGGCATACGGCCAATGAAGAAGGACGGAGACGGTATTTGGTGCAAAAGGAAGCCCAAAACAAGATGCTCCCAGCACGCTTGCAAGCCTATGAGCGACTCACTCTACTATTGGAACGCATAGATCCCAACAAACTGTTGATTCGTGTAAAACCATTTTCGGACGACATTAATAAATACGAAGAACTTCTCATTAACAATATAGAGCAGGAATTCGAACACAACGTCACCCAACAAATCTACGTTACGCCAGAATGCTGGGATTTAATAAGTGCCGCCAAAAATGCGACCATCCACATTATTCGACAGGCGGTCATGCATGAAAAGGGAACTACTTCCGATAAGTTGCGTGAATACTTACTGCGTAATTTTATGGAAGAGGTAACCCCTTCACAGAAAGCTTTGGCGTATATCAAAAAAGAAGTGGGCGAGCTGTTTACCTAAGGAACAAACAGTTTTTGCCGTATGGCATACAGCACCAATCCTATTCTGTTTTTAATATTCAGTTTTTCGTACAACGAGTCGCGGTAGCCTTCGATGGTTTTGGGGCTTAAGAACATGGCTTCGGCAATTTCGCGGTAAGTCATCTCTGTACAGGCGTGTTTTATGAATTCCAGTTCCCTATCCTTTAGTTGAACCCCTTCTTTGGGTTTCACCAAACTCCCGACCAACAATTTGGCAATGGTATTGGTATGGTAGTAGCCGTCCCGTATCACTTGTTCTAAGGCTTCCTGAAGTTGTTCTTTTTCGGTATCCTTCATTAGGTACCCTTTGGCGCCTGCCCGCAACATTCCTAAAATAATGTCTTCATCCACCTCCACCGAAAGTGCCAGGACCAATACATTGGGATAGGTTTCGTTTATAATCTTGGTAGCCGCAATTCCATTGAGAATGGGCATGTTTACATCCATAAGGATGATATCGGGTACATTGGCAGGGTATTTCATCTTTTCCAGAAGTTCTTTCCCGTTTTTGCATAAGTAGAGGGTCTCGAAGCCTTCAAAACTGTTTACCAGCTCCTGTATGGCTTGCGCCAATAGAAAATGATCGTCTACAATAACGACTTTTGTTGTCATAGTTGGTTTTTGGTTAGTGGATATTTTAATGTTAGGGTGGTTCCTATGTTTTCTTCGGAATGGATGGAAAAATCGGTTTTAATCAATTTGGCCCTACTTTCCATATTTTTCAGACCAATGCCATTGTAGGTTTCGGTTTCGCTGAATCCTACCCCATTATCGGATGCCTTTATAATTAGCCCTTCCCCTTCAAAATTCATTTCAACCTTTAGCTCCGTTGCTTGGGAATGTTTTATGGTATTGGTAAAGAACTCCTGAAGTATCCTGAAGAGGATGGACTGATCTTTTTCATGAACATCGACCACCTCACCTTGAATGATAAGGCTGGCATCTATAAACCGCATTCGGTTAAAGCGGTCTATCTCCATTTGCACAGATTCTTTTAGGCTCAGCTTACGGATGGTCTCAGGATTGATCATCTTGGAAAGCGCCCTGAGCTCGTCCAAACCATTGCCTATAAGGCGTGCTGCCTGTTTCATCTTCTCGGGGTTATCTCCCGCATTTTGGGCTTTTACCTTGGCCAAGGTCATCACCTGGCCTATGTTGTCATGTAACTCCCAACTAATATTGCGAAGGGTTTCTTCCCGTATCTCTATTTGGGTTTCTGCCAGCTCCCTTTCGAACGCCTCCTTCTCCTCCTGGCTCTTTTTAATGAGTACGTTTTTTCTTCTTATAAAAATCACGAACAACAGGACTAGAAACAGGCCTGCCAGTAATAGAATGGATATAAAGACTATTAGTTCTGCTGTTCGGTTCGGCTCCATAAGAATCCTATAATGAGTGAAACATTAAGCACCGTTGTCATGATAACAGGCAACTTGAACAGGTAAGAGAATTCTTGGTTGGTAGCATAAAAGTTCTTACTCACCTTAAAGGGAACCATAGCCAAATAGTAAAAGAAATAGCCAATGCCTATCCAGAACATCAAGTTTCTATCCAGCTTCACTACACTTTCGGAATTTAGTGCTTCGTAGAAGAAAAACAGGATGCATATAAGTACGGTAATCCCTGCAATGATATAAGGCCATACTTGGTATTTTACATGATAATCTATGTTAAAGAAAAGTATATCCGCTAAAATCAACACAAGGTAAAGCCCATACATAAGTGCTAGAAAGCGTTTAAAACCCTGATGCTTTATACTAGTGTAGAAAAGATACATCAACACAGAGAACGAAACTGTGTAATACACGTTATAAACAATAGCATTGTAACCAATTCCTATTCTTCTTCCATAGAAAGTGGCAAAAAATTCATTGCAAGCAAAATAAACGAAAGCCCAAATAAAATACTTTAATGGGGAGTTTTTGAATTTTTTATAATTCAGGACACCAATAATAGCAGTTACTAATTGTAAATAGCTTATAAAGCGTACTCCCCTGAAAATATCGCTTAAAATATCTGTCATCAAGATTCGTTTAGCTGGACATGGGAGGCATATTGTTCAAGTCGTTACTAAGCACGGAAGTTCCTTCATCATCGTTCGGGTCTCCTCCTTCAGGATCTCCCCCATCCCCAGGAATTATAATTTCTCCTGGAAAAGGAACCTCTTCCAAGAAAGGTAAAATTTTAAAATCGCCTATATACTTTTCGGTCCCCTCTACCCCTTCAGAATCGATATAAAATGCTTTGTGTTTCAGCATTTCGTGACCTTCTATTTCTTCTTTGCGAATGGTCGGCGCCATAAACAAAGTGTGGCGTCCCCTGTAATCCCCAACCTTTGTGGGTTCATCATTATTCTCTGGCTCCCCTGTATCATCAAAAACATTGTCGTCTTCGTAGCCTATTCTTCCAAAATAAAGGCTCACACCAGATATTTCGGGTTGATCGGGGTTTAATCGTTCCAACTGTTTCAAGAAACGCAAGTACAATTTAAGTCTTTTTCTACTTATCCAAACATATTCTGTCCCCTTAAAATCTTCCGCATTGGGTATTCTTTCGTTTCGGCTGTTTTCCAGATCGATCTTTATTTCGGTGTTGTAACGCACGTATAAATCCTTGGCTCTTTCATGAGACAAAGGCATGCCCGATTTCTCGTACCTCTTAATCACCTTACTTGGAGACTTTGCTAAGGGATCCCCTGGGTTTTCAACCATCTTAATGGGTTGAGCCATTTCCTTTTTGATATTTATTCGTCTAGGTTGCTTCATAATTATAGTTTTTATGATTGGGTATAAAAGTATCCAAATTAGGTATGCAGGGAAAGGGGTGAAAACCCCTTTTACAGGAGGGCACACCTCCCCTACATTTTAAGTGCTGTACCCCAGTCTTTTCCGTTCTGCCCCCCTTGAAAAAAACAACGCATCCAAGCACCTTTGTCATGTATTTCGAAATGCACTCCCCATGGGCGTAAACCGAAAAGCCTTCCATTAAAAAGAGTAGGTAACTAATTAAAACTGATTATGAAAACCTTTATTCAACTAACCAAAAAAGCGTGGTTGTTCTGCTTACTATGTTGTATGGCAGGATTACTGAACGCTCAAACACCGTCGTGCGAATCGTTCGATTCGTTTCCCATCACCCCATATTCCGGGCCTGGTTGTACAGGAACCGCTGTAGACAACTGGCTAGATAACTGGGGAGTTATCAATACCAATCTGGGATACAACGATGTAAACAGCCAAAATGGAGCTGGGGATGTATACCTTCATATAGATGATATGGGCTGTAGCAATGGAGCCAGTTTCTTTTATAATTCCATCGATTTTGCAGGAAACTGGATCGATCAGGTAGGAGGCGTAGGTTGTTTTTGTTACGATTTTAGAACATTCTATATACAAGTAGGAACCTTAACACCTAACTCCTTAAGATTGTACGATGGTCCCAACCCACAGGCTTCCACCTTGGTGGCAACGTTTGTTTTGGGAGCTCCATTGGATGTGTCCCGCGGATGGGTACGTATCTGTGCTCCTATCGAATTGAGCAGCGGAGGAAACCTTCCCAGCAATGGCGATGGACAGTGGGTTATTAACACAGGGAGTGCTGCCGACTGGGACAACTTAATTACCAACGTAGGTTCTGTGGGTTATTTGGTAGATGTAGGGAGTGGAAACGAGATCTTTGGACTGGACAATATCTGTATTAGCCAGGAATGTGATAGTACGTACAACGAAGATCCACCAACCAATGAGGGTGCTTACTGCTGTGATGAAGCCGAAAACCTAGTAGCCAATGGCAACTTCGAATTCGGTGACGTAGACTTTAACAGTGACTACACCCAAAATCCTGCTACACTGCCAAGTCAGTACGATGTTACCGATAACGCCGGTAACTTTGGGGCTACGATTACGGATCATTCCTTCTGTGTAGATTCTACCACCTATGCCAACAACGATATGTATCTGTTGGTGAATGGGCTTACCAATCAACCTTCTGGCTCACAAAGCGCGATTTGGGAACAAACCGTAGCTGGTTTTGAAAGTGAAAAAGAATACCGATTCTGTGCCAACTTTAAGAACATGCCGCAGTGTACGTTCGATGTACTTCCAGAAATAACAGTACAGCTATCCAATGGGGTAACCCAAACGGCAGTTATTAACACAGACCCAACCGATCCTTGCGACTGGCAGACTTTGAGTTTCTGCTTCAGGGCACAGGATGAGGTAAACTTCCAGATTCTACTTAACGAAGATTCCTTAGGGGATGGTAACGATTTAGCCATTGATGATATTTCGGTTCAGGAATTGGCAGATCCTATGTTGAGCATCACTGTACAGCATCAAGGAAACCCACAAATGGTAACGGGTTCCATTAATACGATTGCTACAGGTGATGATATATTGCCTTACGATCCAGAAATTTGTGATGAGCCTTATTACTGGTTCGTACTCACGGTTTCCAGTTTCTCGGGCGGTGTATACACCATAGATTGGTCTGCTCCTTATGGATGGGGTAACGATACCATGGGAAGTAGCTTGTTTAATCCTCCTTCTACAGGGCCTAATTGGGATTTAACAACGACCTTCCCAGGGTTCCCATTCGCACAGGATACCATGTACTTGATAGGGCTAACCACCCCTAGTTGTTGTGAAGACTGTACGGACGATGGGTTTACCTTCCAACTGATCTTTAACAATGGGCTCACTCCTGCCGAAGCTGGACCTAGTGATGAGGATATCGAGTTTATCTACTCATGGTTGGGGCAGCATGCTGCCAAAATCCTAGGGGATTCCCTTCCTAAACAAAAAGAGAACGCGTTTAGGATTTACCCTAACCCTGCAGGGGATTTGGTACAGGTTTCTTTACTGAATAATGAGATAGAATCCATCGTACTTACTTCTGTAAATGGACAAACTGTGGTATCCCAACAATTGGTGAACACCACTACCGATGCCAGTATAGATGTTTCCCATCTTAGTTCCGGGTTGTATCTAGTAACTGTGAAAGATTCGCAAGGAAATAGCCACACCGGGAAATTGGTTATTGAATAATTGTCAACCTTGATGTAACGACTGTGTATTCTATGCAGTTGGATTGTAGTAAGCTGTCCGTAGGAATACGGGCAGCTTTTTTATAGCACCCTTTTTAAATATGCCTTTTCCTTTTCGGGAAAGGAATCCATTTGGGCTTGCAGGTATTCTTTCACCCCTGGGGTTTTTAGCAATTCCCCCAGTAAATCTCTACAAAAATCACGAAACCGCCAGTAATGGTGGGTACAACCATTCACCAAGTTCTCCAATACTTCCTCATCCACAATTCCCAATGAATAAATGTACTGAAAGGCATTCTCCCTAATTTCGTAGCTGTAATCGGAGCGGGAATAATTCTGCAGTTCTTTTTTGAAAAAATCCTGTGCCGATGGGGCATATCCTTCAGTACTCAACGCCAAGGTTAGCCACAGCAAACGTATGTTTTGGTCCTGAAAACCATACGCGTACTTCATTTTTTCCAAATACTTCTCCCTGTCGCTGGGAAAAGAAACCCAAAGCCCGTACAAAGCACTTTCCTGTGTTACGTAGGAAGGATCGTCCAATAAAGATTCGTAGGATCCTTTCAGGTTTTCTGAAATAGGCGTTTCCATAGATAATGCCAAGGCTTGACGGGTAGCTATGTTTCCTTCAGAAAAAGCCAATTGATATAAAGAAAGCACCCCCTCTCCTTTTTCCAACACCAATTGATGCACGGCTTCTTCGGCTAGGTAGTCGTTGTTAGACTTTATTGCCCATATAAGTTGTCCTCTTTTATCGGAAAGAGGAGCTTTACGCAATGCCACCAATTGAAAGTATGAGTTAAGGAACTCGCTATTAGTTAAAGAATTAAGTGCCTGTTCGCCTTTGAAAGCCGATTGTTTCAACCAATCTTTCTCCCAAGGGGTAATATCGACGGCAGTAACTGCCCGAACTTCTGCAAGGAAATCTTCTGTGGTTACATTCTTGAATTGATGCTTCTCAAGGTAGTTTTTTACCGCTTGCTTAAACGCTGTTTCACCGATCAATTCATTAAGCATGTGTAATGCCCATGCCCCTTTTTCGTAAAAAGTAAGAGAACTCGCTTTGGGGTTTAACAGCGATTGCCCCTTGCCCTGTTCGCTCAACGCACGCAATTGCTCTGCGGTATTGTACAGTTTCCAATAGTAATAATCGTTCCCAAAAATATGGCGTTCTGCCAAGAGAGCGTAATAGGTTGCAAAGCCTTCGTGCAACCAATGGTGTTTGCCTTCGGTTTCGGTAACCAGGTTGCCAAACCATTGGTGGGCCAGCTCATGGGCGTTTACGTTTACATAGTTACGATCTTTAAACGCAATGGAATCAACCACAAAGGCTTCAGAAAAAAGGGTAGCCGTGGTATTTTCCATACCTGCATAGAGAAAATCCCGAACAGGCACTTGCTTGTAGTTCTGCCAAGGATAAGGCACCCCGATCTCTTTTTCAAAAAAGTCGAAGATCTCTTTGGTATAGCGATACGTGGGTTCCATTTTAAGGGAATCCTCGGGGCGTAAGTACATTTCCAAAACAATCCCAGAATCGGATGTGAGCTCCTTCTTCACAAAATCCCCAACCGCAATAGCCACCAAATAGCTGGGCATGGGTTGTTGCATATCGAAAGCCCAAGTCGTCTTATCATTACCATCTACATGGGCTACATACTTACCATTGGCCACTACCGATTTCCCCTTATCGGCCCGAACCTTAAGATCGAATTCTATCTTATCGTTCATATCGTCGATACTTGGTAACCAGTTGGATGTATTCTTCCCCTGTCCTTGTGTCCACAACTGATCGTAGGTAAAGTACAATGCTTTTTTGGGGTGGGCTTCGTAGACAAAATCCACACTATAGGTTTCCCCTTTTTTGAAATCGTGTTTTAACCAAATCTTGTTATCACTGGAAGAAAGGGCGATGAGCGAGTCTTTCTTGGTAAACAATTTAGTATTCACGGCATTCAAGTAGACAGAGTCTGTGTCTTTCAATATTTTAAAATCGACAACGGTTGACCCAAAAACGCTCCTATCATCCCATTTAGGCTGTACGGAAGCTTCGATTTTCAGGAAATCGACCGTATCGGTTTGTTGTCCAAAACTTAAAAAAGGGATTAAGAAAAAAAGTAGTAGGCATCTCATAGCACGACGAAAAGTAACCAAATTGAAGCAGATTGAGAAATTAAAACGCAGGGAACACAAAAAAAGTGCCACCCAAAAAATCCGTTAAGCAATTCTTTGCCTAATTGATTAAATTCGCCTTATGAATTCCCAATTACTACAAACACCCATCGATTACCTAAAAGGGGTAGGCCCCAACAGGGCCGATCTTTTAAAAAAGGAATTGGGGATTCACACTTTTCAAGACCTCATCAATCTTTTTCCGAATCGCTATCTAGACCGGACCCGCTATTACAAGATCGATCAATTGCAGCGGAATTCTTCAGAAATGCAGATTGTTGGTAAGATTACGCACATAAAAACCGTAGCTCAAAAAAGAAACAAACGTTTGGTGGCCACCTTTATGGATGACACTGGGAAAATGGAATTGGTCTGGTTTCGTGGTCATAAATGGATTAAGGAAAACCTAAAGTTGAATGTCCCGTATGTAATTTTTGGAAAAGTAAACTGGTTCAATGGGGTGTATTCCATGCCACATCCCGAAATGGAATTGCTCTCCCAACACGAAAAAAGTCTTCGGTCTGCCATGCAACCCATCTATCCTTCAACAGAAAAATTGAGTAGTAGCGGTATTACCAATAAAGTGATCAACACCTTGATGCAAACCCTCTTTCGGGAATTGAAAAATGGTATTACTGAAAGTCTTTCCCAACCGTTGCTTCAATCGTTGAAATTGATGCCAAAAAACAAAGCTTTTTTTAATGTGCATTTTCCGCAGAGTCAGGAAAAATTGACAAGAGCACAATATCGATTAAAATTTGAAGAATTGTTTTTCATTCAAATGCAATTATTGCAAAAAAAACAACTTCACAAAGCTAAAATCAAAGGATATCCTTTTGAAAAAGTTGGAAACTACTTCAATACATTTTTTAAGGAGCATTTACCATTTTCATTAACAGATGCCCAAAAAAGGGTGATCAAGGAAATACGAAACGACCTGGGTAGCAAAGCTCAAATGAACCGTTTGTTACAAGGTGATGTAGGATCGGGAAAAACCATAGTTGCCTTCATGTCAATGCTTATAGCACTAGACAACGGTTTTCAAGCCTGTTTAATGGCTCCAACTGAAATTTTGTCAGTTCAACACTATAATAATTTATTAGAATGGTGTAATAAATTGAATATCAGTATTTTATTATTAACAGGTTCAACTACTACTTCAAAAAGAAAAGAAATACACGAAAAACTGGAAAATGGCACCCTACAGCTGCTTGTAGGTACGCATGCATTGCTCGAAGATAAGGTAAAATTTAAAAACCTAGGCTTGGCCATTATCGATGAGCAGCATCGCTTTGGTGTTGCCCAGCGAAGTAAGCTTTGGCACAAGAACACCCACCCACCCCACGTGTTGGTCATGACCGCTACCCCTATTCCCAGAACTTTGGCTATGAGCATTTACGGAGATCTGTATATAAGCAGTATCGACGAGCTTCCCCCGGGAAGAAAAGACATAAAGACAGTACATCGTTTTGATGCCAATAGACTAAAGGTTTTCCGCTTTTTAAAAGATGAAATTTCCAAAGGCAGGCAGGTCTATATTGTCTATCCATTGATCCAAGAAAGTGAGGCTATGGATTATAAGGATCTAATGGACGGATATGCAAGTATTGAAAGGGAATTTCCAAAACCGCACTATCAGATTTCCATCGTACATGGTAAAATGAAAGCTGCCGATAAAGATTACGAAATGGATCGTTTTGTAAAAGGAGAAACCCAAATCATGGTAGCCACTACGGTGATAGAAGTTGGGGTAAATGTGCCCAATGCCTCCGTTATGGTGATAGAGAGTGCAGAGCGGTTTGGTCTTTCGCAGTTGCATCAATTACGGGGTCGTGTGGGTAGAGGGGCCGAACAAAGTTATTGCATCCTTATGACCAGTCATAAATTGAGCGCCGATGCCAAAACCCGCTTGGAGACCATGACCAAAACCAACGATGGCTTCGAAATAAGCGAGGTAGACTTAAGATTAAGGGGACCCGGTGATCTCATGGGAACCCAGCAAAGTGGTGTGCTAAACTTACGTATAGCGGACATTGTAAAGGATAGTGAGATCCTTAAAATAGCAAGAAGCTACGCTATGCAGGTTATTAAAGACGATCCGCAACTATCGCAACCCTACAACGCCCCTATTAAAAACACATACCATCAGTTAGGCAAATACAAGAATATCTGGAATTACATTTCGTAATTACACTGTAATTAACTGAAAATCAATATATTTTATAATAAACCATCCCTAGTTTTCGTTTTTACACCAAAGCATCTGCCTATAGCATAAATTACGCTAACCAATATGCAACCTCATGAATCTAAAATGTATTAGGGTTTGTATGCTTTTTTCTGTTTTATCGGTGTTTTTTTCTAACTCCATCCTTTCCCAAGACACCGTTGATGAAGGAGGACATGAACAATGGGAATTTATCTTGGAAGGTTCGGGAGATGTTCTACAACTGGTCCTACCCGTTGCCGCTTTAACAACCACCCTCATTAAGAAAGATTATCAAGGTACCAAAGAATTTGCCTTTTCCTACGGAAGCGCCATGGTACTCACCCATTCTCTTAAGTACCTCATACACAAACAGCGCCCCGAAGGTAGGGATCGGTATGATGCATTCCCCAGTGGTCATACTGCATCTGCATTCTCCGGGGCGTCATTTATACAAAAAAGATACGGTTGGAAATACGGCTGGCCCGCATATGTCCTAGCCGCCCTAGTTGGGGTTAGCCGTATGGAGGGGCCCGACGGCTACCATGATATTTGGGATGTCATTGCAGGAGCAAGTGTTGGGGTCGGCACAACATATTTGTTCACCTCCCCTTATCAGAAACAGCGTTTCGATATAGGATTTGCTTCGGGAAACAACAATTACCTACTCACCATTCGCTACCATTTTTAGCAAAAAAAAAGGCCCCTGAAAAGGGGCCTCAACTAAAAACCAACAACTAATTTATATCCTCACCTTTTTTCAACTTCTCAATATTAGCTGCAACACGGCCTTTACTACCGGCATTGGGCGCATTTTCATGCGCCTTTTCCAAATGTTTTAAGGCTGTTTTATAGTCTCCTTTTGCCGAATAGGCTCTTGCCAAGCCATAATTCACCGGCCAGGTATCTTTGTTCTTTTTGGCATTGTATTGAAACACCTTCATGGCTTTGTCCTTGTTTCCCGCCCCAATAAGTTGCCTACCGTATTGGTGTACTTCGAATACGGAGCCCATATCCAGGTTGTCGTCCATAAGCTTCTCGGCTTCGGCCTGTTTGCCCATTTTGGCAAGAATCGCAGATTTAATCTGCAGATTGCCAAAAGTCTTCTGGCTGTAGAACTGTCCTGCAATGGCATTGTCTATCCAACCCATTGCTTCGTTTAGGTCACCACCATTGTTCAAGGCGTAATTGGCTGCTTGCTCCCAGGTTTGTCTATTAAACCCAGTCTGTCCCCGCATATCATTTCTAATATCAGCAAGAACGATATCCGATACAGGAACCTCTATGGTAAATGGGAACGCTTTCTTTTCCCACTTTAAAGCGGCTACCGCTGTATTGGCTTTTACATCGATAAAATCGAAGGTCAGCATTTCGGTAAAAGGGGTTTCCTTAGTGGTAATTTCTGCCTTAAGGGCGTCCTCTGCAGGATCGTAGAAGAAACTCCCCCAAGAGCTGTAATTGTTGGACAGGATAAGTGTAGCCTTACTTCCTTCTTTTACTTCTAAGTGAAGCCCATAAGTACCAGCCTTAATAGGCTTCCCTTCCACTTTCATGTCGTGGGAGAAGGTAATGGTCGTGTTTTCGTTGGCTCCAGCACGCCAAGGGGCTGCTGTTGAGGTTCCGAACCCAAGGTTATTGAGGCCATAGGGTACAAGTTTTCCCCAAATTTCCCTTCCATTAACGCTAGGGCGCGAATAGGTAATTTCTACAGTAGATGTCCCAATGGTTTGGGAAACCGTAGCCATCTGGCTCCCCCGCGGGGTCGTGATTTGGGAATGAACGGAGAAAGTGACTAACAACAGGAACGTAACCATTGTAACCACTCGAGTGTAAATGTTTGACATAGTTTTAAGGATTTTGGTTGTTTTCCTTAAAAGTACGGTCAACCATTGCCCGATAATGTTACGGGCTTGTTAAATGAACAGCAGAGGTGTTAATTAACTATTCGTTAAGAAGTTGTGTTAAAAAACCTTCGAATTCTTCGGTAAACTGGGTGTATTTTTCTCCCGTGGCTTTGCCATTAAATCCCGTGTGTATTTTTCGTACTTCACCCTTCTTGTCAATAAAAATGGTTGTAGGATAACTCAACACATGATTTAGCATAGGAAGCTTTTCATTTGCTTTTTGCTTGCTGCTGGTTCCAAACTGCGCCAACAATATGGGGTAAGGAACCCCAACAGCCTCTTTTAGTCTATTGATTCCACGCAGGGCCTTTTCCTCGGTCGAAGCATACTCAAAAGCAAGGGAAACAAACTCCAAATCCTCTGAAGGGTTATTTTTTAAATATTCGGTGTAGTACTGTGTTTCTTCCAAACAATTGGGGCACCAGGTTCCCATCACTTGAACCACCACCACCTTATCCTTAAAGCGCTCATCGGAAAGGGAAATCTGTTGTCCTTCGGTATCCGGGAAGGAAAAATTGAAACGGTCGTAGCCTTCCTTTAGATAGGTTAGGCTGTTTTCGTCGGGAAGTTCATAGGTAGGATTCAATGTAGCACTGAAGGGTTCTTTCCAATGATTGCCACTGTAAAAATGCCCAAATAGCAAGGTGTCCTTTACTTCTGCTTCGAACAGAAAAGCATGGGCCCCATCGAAGGTAGATAGGCGAAGTGTATTTCCATCCATAACTCCATCCAAATAGCGATAATCGCCTGTAGTGGTTCTAATGGTCCCTACCACACGATCCCCTTCTTGCCGAAATATTCCCTTGGCGATGTAACGATCCTCTGGCGAATGGGCGCTAAAGAGCATCTCCCAATTACCTGACACATCCTGTGAAGGTTGCTGTTCAACAACAAAACGATCTGCATCCGTAAGGGTCATCTCGAAAGGCACCACCCGATCCAAGCTGGGTTTAATAAAACTCCCCGTCACTTTATTGGGCGAATAAGTCCCTCTAAAAACCCCTTCAAAAACAGGATGGGAAATTGTTATAGAATCTCCGTTCCACTCAATATCCGTAATATCTATACGCTCCTCTGCATTCTTTATCACCCAATGGGATTCTTCTTGCCATTCCACCAAAAACGGGAGTTCTTTTCCGTCTTTTATGTGGAGTACCACTTTCCAATCACCCAGATTGGGTTTTTGGGGTTCTTTACGGCAAGATGCCAGAGCGATCAGTAAAACTAAAAAGGGGATGATTCTTGTTTTCATGTAAAATAGAGTCGGATTGGGTACTCAATAATAACAAAAAGAAGAGGCGTTATTCCTAACGCCTCTTTTGCTATGGTAGGAAAGGATATTAGTTTCCTTTATCTTCTTTGTACATACCGCTTAGGGTTGCTTTCTGCTCATCATAGGCAGTTCTTCCAGCATTAACAGAAGCTTCCAGCTTATCCAATTTTTCTTGGGCAATGGCAATTTTAGCTCTTCTCGCAGCAATTACATCGTCAGAAACATCACCACTTTGCGCAGCAGCGTCCACTCTATCGGTAGCTGCTCTAATCCTGGCCTTTGCACGGTCGATCAACTCCATCTTGTTTTTCAAGTTGGCTTCTCTTTTGGCAAGGTTATCTTTGGCTTCCTTGGCCTTAGACATACCATATTCTTTCGTCATTTTTACTTCTTCGGTCTTCTCCTTAACCTTTTCGGTAGTTTCTTCCTTGGTTTTGGCAACTTCTTTCTTCACCTCTTCAACCGTACCATCGGTATCAGGAGCTCCTTTTACCACACCTCCTTTGGAGTTGGCACTTTCCTTAATGGAACGAAGTTCATCCATCATTTCGGCTTCCAATTCCTTTTTCTCCTCATCGGTAGCCGCTTTTGCAATTTTATCTTTGTATTGCTTTTTTACAGCGTTGTATTTTTCCTCTACTTCTCCCTTTGCATCATCGGATATTTCCTGCCCGTGTTTCTTTACTTTTTCAGCACGATCCTCTGCATCCTTTTTGGCTTTGTCTGAATCCTGCTTCACCTCATTGGCTTTCTTTTCAACTTTTCCCTTTGCATTTCCAATATCTTGGGCACTAAGGGGAGCGCTCACGGCAAAAACAAGCAATGCCGATACTAAAATGTACTTTAAATTTTTCATGTTGTTACGTTGTTGTTTTTAAATACTGTCCAATTCTTCCAGAACGCCTTCCAATTCTTCGGCTTCTTGATCAATTTTTTCTGAAATTTCCTTGGCTTCACTTTCAACAGCCTCAATCTCATCAACTACTTTCTGAGTTTCGGCTTCTTCTGCTTTTGTGTCTCGACAGGAAATAAATCCTACCAGCAGTAGTGTTAATAAAAATCTAGATACGATCTTCATAAGATATAGTTGTTTTAGTTAATGGTTTTTAAAAGTACAAAATATGAGTCATTATTTGAAAGCTACCTCCAATATTTTATCTTTGTGGGCTTAAAATTGAACCTCTCATGAAGATATCGTACAACTGGATAAAGCAATTTATCAATGTAGATTGGAATGCCGAAAAAACAGGAGAACTCCTTACCGATTTAGGATTAGAGATAGAAGGCATCCAACCTTTTACCTCTATACCGGGTAGTCTTGAAGGTGTCGTTGTAGGAGAGGTCATAGCTTGCGATCAGCACCCCAACGCAGATCGGTTAAAGCTTACCCAGGTAAACCTTGGTAATGGGGAACCTGTGCAGATTGTTTGTGGTGCGCCCAATGTGGCAGCCGGCCAAAAAGTGCCTGTCGCTACCGTTGGCACCACTTTGTATGATGCCGAAGGTAAGCCCTGGAAGATAAAAAAAGGGAAGATCCGTGGTGAGGTAAGTATGGGGATGATCTGTGCCGAAGATGAATTGGGACTTGGTGAAGGCCACGATGGAATCATGGTACTGAATGAAGACCTGAAACCGGGTACGTCAGCTTCAGAAATTTTTGATATCGAAAACGATCAGGTTTTCGAAATTGGTCTTACACCCAACCGAGCCGACGCCATGAGCCATTGGGGAGTAGCTCGCGATTTACGTGCAGGTTTGTTGCAAAAAGAAGTGCCCCTGGAGCTTATTACGCCCTCTACCAGTAGTTTCAAAATAGAAAACCGAATGCTTAAGATCGATGTTTCTGTAGAAAACAACGAGTTGGCCCCACGTTACTGCGGGGTTACCATAAGTGGGCTTAAAGTAGCGACATCGCCTGCGTGGTTGCAAAACCGATTGAAAGCCATTGGACTCACCCCGATTAACAATGTAGTAGACATCACCAACTATGTGCTTCATGAATTGGGGCAGCCCCTACACGCTTTCGATGCCGTGAAAATTGCCCAAAACAAAGTTGAAGTAAAAACATTACCTAGCGGCACCAAATTCACCACCTTGGATGGTGTGGAAAGAGAGCTTCACGAAGAAGACCTTATGATTTGCGATGGCGAGAAACCCATGTGTATTGCAGGGGTATTTGGAGGGGAATACAGCGGTGTTACCGACAGCACCACTAGTATCTTCCTGGAAAGCGCCTATTTTAACCCTATAAGTGTTCGAAAAACAGCCAAAAGACATGGTTTAAATACCGATGCTTCTTTTAGGTTCGAAAGAGGAATCGATCCCAATATCACCGAATATGCCCTTATGAGGGCCGCTATCTTGCTATGCGAAGTAGCAGGAGGTGAAATTACCAGCGACATCGTCGACATTTATCCCAAGAAGATCGAGGACCACCAAGTATTCCTCAATTTCGACAATGCCACACAATTGATTGGGCAGGAAATTCCAAGGGAAACCATAAAAAGCATTCTTACCTCCTTGGATATTAAAATTGAAAACGTTACCGAAACCGGAATAGGGATGACCATTCCTGCTTACCGAAACGATGTAACCCGTGAGGCCGATGTTATTGAAGAAATCCTACGTGTTTACGGATACAACAACATAGAATTTACCAACAAACTGAATGCTTCCATTGCTACCACACAACCCATAGAGGATCATGAAATCCAAAACCGTGTGGGCGATCAGTTAGCGGCGCTGGGTTTTCATGAAATGCTTTGCAATTCGCTTACCAATGCAAGCTATACTTCTTTAATAAATCATCTTAAAGAAGAGCACAACGTACATATGCTCAATCCGTTGAGTCAAGATCTGGAAGTAATGCGCCAATCGTTGCTTTTTGGTGCTTTGGAAGCGGTTGCATACAACAACAACCGAAAGACTTCCAACGTTAAACTTTTTGAATTCGGAAAAACATACCACGATTACCCAAGTGGACGTGAAGAGAAAAAACACTTATCGTTTGTTATAAGTGGAAATCGTACAGAAGACTCCTGGACAAACCCTTCCAAGAAATCGGACTTCTTTTATGGCAAAGGAGTCGTTACTACTATTTTGGACAGATTGGGCATTCAGGGATATACCGAAAAAGGAATTAAGGACGATAGTTTTTCTGAAGGCATTAGACTCGTAAAAGGAAAAAAGGATTTGGTGAGTTATGGAGTGATTACCAAAAAAATAGCGAAGCACTTTGGTATTAGCGACTTGGTGTTGTTTGCCGATTTTAACTGGGATGCCATCCTAGAGGAAATCCCAACGGGGAATTTCATCATACAGCCCATTTCCAAATTTCCTAAAGTAAAACGTGACTTTGCATTGCTATTGGATGACTCGGTTACTTTCGATGCCCTAAAAGCAGCAGCCTTGCAAACCGAAAAACAACTGCTTAAAGAAGTTTCCCTTTTCGATGTGTACATAGGTAAAAACCTTCCAAAAGGCAAGAAAAGCTACGCTTTGAGCTTTACCCTTTTGGACGAACGCAAAACCCTTACCGATAAGCAAATCGACAAGATCATGGGGAAACTACAGCAACGTTTCGAAAAAGACTTTGGAGCACAATTGCGCTAAAACCCTTGTTGTTAAAATGTTGGATTAGTGAGGCCCAGTCCTTATTTTTATGGGAAAAATAGCATGTTTCCTAAAGTCAACATTGAAAAAAAGCTGATAACGTACCGAGACAAGCATCGTACGGCCGATCAATTATTGGAGGATGTACAAAACATCTTGGCAGAAAACGATCGCATCCGTGAGGAATTGGCTTCCAAAATTTCGCAACCTTCCACTGCGAAAGAAAATGATTTTCGATGGGACTTACTGGAAACCGACAGGATTTTCCACCTTCAGGACATCAAAAAACTCTGTGTAGACTACCGACTTCGGTTTCTGGGAGCACATTTCTTTAAGGGAGAAATTCCTGAAGAGGCTATTTCAAAAATAAGGCAACTGGAAAAGGAACACGATACTTCCCTGGAAGGGCTAAAAATCATGGCGCCCGCCAAATTGCTGAAACTTGAAAATGCCGATGACCCTTTGCTTTTTGCGCCCATAGGCAACGATTACTATTACCTTATCCATAAGTGGGGCAATGACCTTAATCCATTTCGGAAATGGCTTATGTGGCCCTATAAAACCTTTGAGAATTTAGTGTTTACCATTTTTTTGGCGAGTATTTTCCTAACAGCCATTACACCCATGCAGGCATTTACCAAAGGGGAAGTTACCAACACAGAATACTTATTGATGTTCCTCTTTATGTTTAAAGCTGTAGGGGGAACGGTACTCTTTTACGGTTTTGCCAAAGGAAAAAACTTCAATTCGGCTATTTGGGATAGTCGGTATTACAATGGCTAATTAAGCAGTAACCCCGTACATCTTCTCACGGAGCTCCTTGATCTTCTTATCGCTCATGTACTCATCGAACGTAGTATAACGGTCTATAATGCCGTTTGGGGTAAGTTCTATGACCCGATTACCTACCGTTTGCGCAAACTCATGATCGTGGGTGGTAAGCAATACGGTCCCCTTGAAGTTTTTCAGCGAATTATTGAAAGCCGTAATGGATTCGAGGTCCAAGTGGTTGGTAGGCTCGTCCAACATAACCACATTGGCACGCATCATCATCATTCGGCTTAACATACAACGTACTTTTTCACCCCCCGACAATACGTTGGATTGTTTTAGGGCTTCTTCTCCGCTAAAGAGCATTTTCCCCAAAAACCCACGTAAAAACACTTCTTCTTTTTCCTCTTCGGTTTTGGCCCATTGACGTAGCCAATCCACCAAACTCATCTCGTTGTTAAAAAAATCACTGTTGTCCAAAGGCAAATAACTCTGGGTAGTGGTTACCCCCCATTGGTAATCTCCCGCGTCGGCCTTCAGATTACCGTTTATGATTTCATAAAATGCTGTGGTAGCTCTGGAATCACGTGAAAAGACGACAACCTTGTCCCCTTTTGCCAAGTTGATATCTACATTGTTGAAAAGCGTGTCACCTTCTATACTAGCTGCCAAACCTTCAATATTCAAAATCTGGTCTCCTGCTTCGCGTTCCCTTTCAAAAATAATGGC
>JANQKN010000160.1 GCA_028281065.1 Flavobacteriaceae bacterium
GGGAGTGTTATCGGGGAAAAACTCTACTTTGGTTCTTCCGTCGCCTATGGATTTTCCAAATCCAGCAAATACCATAAATAAAAGCACAAAGATTCCCACTACCAATAATACGGGTCTGGAACCTCCCAGTGCCCAAGTCAAGAAACGCTGATAAGCATTTTCAATCCGGGATAAAATTCGTCTTTGGAAGTAGTTAGCAGCCCTTTTTAGACCATATCGGTATATCCAGAACATAATGGCAACAAAAATCACCAAAGAGCCTAATCCTTTTACAGCACCTCCAACAACCATCATAAAGATACCAACAGGCACCATAATTGCAGATAAGAATACAAGTTGCTTAAAGCTTAGCTTTTTGTCTCCGACTTCCATAAACTTAGATGCCAACATGGAGTTGATAAATATGGCAACAAATAAAGAAGATCCTAATACTACGGATAGGGTTTTAGGGAAATAAACCATAAACTCTCCCATAACCCCAGGCCACATTCCCAAGGGAACGAAAGCAGCCACCGTGGTTAAGGTGGAAATGATGATTGGAAACGCAATCTCCCCAATCCCTTTTTTAGCAGCCTGAACACGTGACATCCCTTCCTCGTCCATAAGGCGATACACATTTTCAATTACCACAATACCATTATCCACCAGCATCCCCAATCCCATAATCAAAGCAAAAAGGATCATGGTATTCATGGTAAAACCAAAGGCAGATAAAATCATAAAACTCATGAACATGGACATAGGAATCGCAAACCCTACGAAAAGAGCGTTTCTAAACCCTAGGAAGAACATCAATACCCCAACTACCAAGATAATCCCGAAGATGATGTTATTCACCAAGTCACTTACTTGGTTGTTGGTCTTGGCCGATTGGTCGTTGGCCTTCGTAATGGTAAGATCACGAGGGAGTACTTCTTTTGCGTCCTCAAGGATCTTGTCGATCCCTTCTACAGCAGCAATCATGTTTTTACCAGATCGTTTTTTAACGTCCAACATCACTACATTCTGCCCCATTTCACGGGCATAAGTGGTTTTGTCCTCCTCTTCGAAACGCACCTGTGCGATGTCTTTTAAGTATACGGCATCCCCATTCTCGCTTTTCACTACAAAATTGTTGAGTTCGGAAGGTTCGTCCACCTCTCCCAAAATACGGATGGTACGACGTTGTCCGCTGGAAATTAGATTCCCTGCGGACATGGTCATGTTCTCGTTTCTAATGGAATTGATGACATCGTCGAAACTAACCTGTGCAGCCATCATTTTGTAGATGTCTACAGCAACTTCTACTTCCTTTTCCTGTGCTCCACGGATATCAGCAGCTTTAATCTGTCCTAAATCCTCAATTTCATCCTGTAGGTATTCCGCATACTCCTTCAGCTTCTCTACGGGATAATCCCCATAAATATTGAGGTTAAGGATAGGCATCTCTTCCGAAAGACTCAAGTCGAACACATTGGGTTCTACCTTAGCCCCGTTAAAGGTAGGCCAGTCTTCATTGGCTGTTTCGCTATCTACTTCGTCCTTTACCTTTATTTTGGCTTGCTCTACAGTAATATCCTCATCGAACTCAACGGTAATGATCCCATAGTCTTCCGAAGAAGTAGAGAGGATTTCTACCACATTGGAGATGTTCCGTAGTTTGTCTTCCAAAGGATCTACGATGAGCCGTTCTATATCCTCTGCTGTATTCCCTGGGTAAGGAACCGAAATATAGATCTTGGTTTCGTTGATCTCAGGGAAGTTTTCCCTAGGCATACTGAAATAGGCACTTAGCCCCAAGACAAAGAAGATGGCCACCATTACCCAGATAACCGTAGGGTTGTCTATGGCCCAGCTGGAAAGCTTAAATTCCTTGTCTACTTGTTTTTTCTTCTTTGCATTCATAGAATTACAGCTTTAATATTTTTACTTCTTGACCATCCTTAACACTGCGGGCTCCTTCTACAATAATGGCATCTCCAGTTTTTAAGCCCGAAACCACTTCTATCTGATCCCCTTGGGTTTTACCCGTAGTGATGAACTGACGGGTCGCAATAGCATTTTTAGAAGTATTGGTAGAATCTTTAGAAACCGTGTATACGTATTGTTTTCCTTCCGCATTTTCAGAAATAACATTAAGGGGAACCAACAAAGCCTCTTCGTTGGTGTAATCGTTAATACGAACCCTAGCCGTTAGATTAGGCTTGACCGTTCCACTTTTGTTAGGTACGTCCACTTCTATGGTAAAGGAGCGGTTGTTAGGGTTAATGTAGTTCCCGGTCTGTCGCACCTTGGTGTCAATGGTTTCCCCAATCATTGGAATTTCCACCGTAACATCCTTGCCTTTGGAAACCGTAGATAAATAACGTTCCGGAACACTGGCCTTAATGTACATATCCTTTAAGTTCACTATCCTGAAAATCCCCTGACCTGGAGCCACCACAGTCCCTTGATCGGTAATTACATCGTCTATCACCCCAGAAAAAGGAGCTCGAACAGCTGTTTTTGCCAATTGGCTCTTCAATTGGTTTACAGCATTCTGGGCCGACTCGTAATTGGTTTTTGCCTGTAGGTACTGAATTTCACTCCCTATCTTCTGCTCCCAAAGACGTTGTTGACGCTCGAAAGTAGTCTTTGCCAATTGTGCTTGTACTTCTAACTGACTCACTTGGCTGCTTAAACCACCATCATCGATCCTAGCCAAGGTTTGTCCTTTGCTCACACGATCTCCTTCCTTTACAAAAACACGCGTAAGGGTTCCTTGGTACTCTGGGTATACAATCACGTTTTGTTTGGTTTCTACATTCCCTTGTATCTCTATATAATGCTTAAAAAGAGTATCGGAGATAACATGGGTGGTAACCAAAGCCGAATTGTCGGAGTCGTCCAGTTCTTTGATTTTGGCATCCAACTGGTCTAGTTGTTCTTGGATTTCGGTGTGTTGGGCTTTAACTTCCTTCCTTTTGGCTTGGATTTTCTCCAAATTACCTTCGGCAATAAGATCTTCTACAGATTCCCCTCCCTTATTTCCCCCGCAGGAGGCCAAGGTGGCGATGGCGATTAATAAAAGGGCGAATTTTCTCATGTTAGTGGCTTTTATCATTTCGGATTAGTTTCTTAATTGTGGTGTGTTTAATACGGTTTCCAGCTCGGTCTTACTGTTTATAAGGTCTAGCATGGATTGAAAATATTGTTGTTGCGCCGTGTACAACTGAAGTTGCGCTTGTCGTAATTCGAAGCTGGTGGCAATCCCCTCCGAAAACTTGATCTGGTTCTTGTTTTCGATACGTTCGGCCAAATTCAGGTTCTTTTTAGCATTGTTGTACTTGTCGATGCTAAACTGATAAGTATTCTTGGCAGAATCGTGGGACAACTTTATGTTTTGGATGGTTTCCTCCAATTGGGTTTCGGCCTGCTTTAAAGCAATCTTGGCACGTTGGGTCTTTGCACTCCGCATTCCGCTACTAAATATGGGAATACTCATGTTTACCCCTAAAACAGAGGATTGAAACCAAAGTTGCTCGCTATCCAAAAAGGTGAAATCGTTACTGTTGGCCTGTGTGCCATAGTTTACAAAGGCATTCAAACGGGGAAGCGCCTGGCTCTTTTCCAATTTCATTTCCAGGGTACGTTGCTCGGTGAGATTGTAGGCTATTTTGTAGTCTACATTTTGCTCCACATTCAACGACTGATCCATAAAACTTAATTGAATGTTTTCCTGTGCCAATTGATCCAGTCCTTCTGTAAGAGTGGTAGGTACCGTTATGTCGATCCCCAATGCTACATTAAACATTTGCTTGGCAATGGCTAGCGTGCGTTCTGTGTTTTGGATGTTTATTTCCAGGTCCAATAGGGTAATCTCCAATTGTTCTACATCTTCCTCTTCGGCCAAACCATTTTCGTAGATTTTACGCGTTTCGAAAAGGTTCTTTTCCACGGCGGCTTTATTTTTCTGAAAAATAGCTAGGAGTTCCTCGGCCAATAGCACGCTTCCGTAGGCATTAATAACCCCTTTGCGTACTTCGAGCCTCGTTTTTTCATTGGCATTTTCCGAAAAATCCAAAAAGGCACGAGCTGCTTGAAGTCCTACCAAATAACTTCCGTCGAAGATCAATTGGGTTAAGGTTGCAGTGGCATTGGCACTTTGTTGGGTTCCAAAAACCACAGGTACGAAAGTACCAGGTTCCCCGCCAGAAAATTCACCAGGAATAAGGGTTACGGGTTGCTTTAATTGGTTTTGGTAACTGATTTCTGCATTAATCTGGGGCAAACCGGTTGCGGTCGTTTCCCATTTTTGCTTAATAGCCTTGGCAATATCCCTTCTTGCGTTTATAGCAGTATAGTTACTGTCCAAAGCAAATGAGATGGCTTCTTCCAAAGAAAAACGATAGTCGCTGTTTTGGGCCTGAATCTGAAATCCTGTAAAAACTAGAAGTAATAGGCAGAGTCTCTTGATCATTATTGTTGGTTTGAGTGTATGATTTTGTTTAATATTTTTCGTCCCTTGGGTGTTACAATTCCCCGTAAATGGTATTCTAGGAACATTCCGTATAATTCGGAAGGATCGAACATAGATGCCGTAAACAAGTCGGCATCTTTAATACCCGAAACTCCCACAAAATAGATGCGGGATACAAATTGAACATCGATGTTTTCCCTAAAAAGTCCTTGCTCCAGACCACGATTCAAGTTGTCTACAACACAATCTTGCATGTAGTTAAACTGTCGCTTCTTTACAGAATCATGAATCTTTGGGTAGTACTTTCTCAATTGGTACCAAGGGGAGGCTTTTTCATTCCGCATGTGGTGCATGACCAATTTCTTGATTTCGTAAATCTCTTCGATGGGATTCAGTTTCAAGTCACAAATGATGTCGATGTTACAAGAAACGTTTTCAAAAAGATTATCGACCACAACCGCCACAATCGCTTCTTTATTAGCGAAATGGCTGTATATGGTCTTTTTGGAAATGGCCATGGTCTGCGCAATGTCATCCATGGTAATGCTTTTAAATCCTTGATTTAAAAACAGATCCGTAGCGGTTTGTACGATTTGATTTTTCATAAAAACAGTGCAAAAATAAACTGGAAACTTTAGAAACAAAAAAAGTTTCCATAGTTTTTACAATTATTTAACAAATCTTTTTCCCAGAAGTAACACACGTCCATTTTATCATTTCTTTGGCGATCGTTTTGATTGCATGATGTATTTTAGCGGAAATTTTTGTGGATGGAATTATTGAAAGTGTACCAGCAAACCCTTGCCGAACGTCTTCAAACGGTAGTTAACAAAGAAGAGCCTTCGCAACTGTATGATCCCATTAAATACATTATAGGTTTAGGGGGAAAGCGATTGCGTCCTACGCTCACACTTTTAACCGCCGATTTTTTCGGCGGAAATGTGGAAAAAGCCACCCATGCTGCATTGGCCGTAGAGCTTTTTCATAATTTCTCTTTAATCCATGACGATATTATGGACAATGCCCCACTGAGAAGGGGAAAGGAAACCGTGCATGAAAAGTGGGATGTAAATACGGGGATTTTAAGTGGGGATGCCATGTTAATCCTTGCGTATCGCCTTTTCGAAGCCTATGAACCTCCCATGTTTCAGGAGCTGGCAAAATTGTTCAGTAAGACTGCCATCGAGGTTTGCGAAGGGCAACAGTACGATGTCGATTTCGAAATACGGGACGATGTAACCATTGCGGAGTACATTCGCATGATCGATTATAAAACGGCAGTCCTTGTTGGGGCGGCCATGAAGATGGGAGCCATAGTAGCCGAAGCTTCTCAGGAGTGCCAAGAAGGAATTTATGAGTTTGGAAGAAATCTGGGGATTGCTTTTCAACTGCAGGACGATTACCTGGATGCTTTCGGTGACCCGAAAAACTTCGGAAAACAAGTAGGAGGGGATATTATTGCCAACAAGAAGACATTCCTATACCTAAAGGCTTTGGAAAAAAGTAGTGCTTCGGTAAGTAGTTCGTTGCGAAACCTGTTTAGTATTTCCCCTAAAGATCCCAGTGAAAAAATACAGACTGTTAAAAAAATCTACAACGATTCTGGGGCTTCCCAAGCAACTTTAAAAGAAATAGAGCACTATACCGAGAAAGCCAATAGCGTTTTGGAAACCATAGCACTTTCCAACGAAAAGAAGGAAAAACTTCGCGAATTTGGAGCTTGGCTTATGAAACGGTCTGTTTAAAAATAGACACGGACAAAAGGTGCCCAAGGATCTGCATAAATGCTTTGGTCCTCATCGTACAGCACATCGTAGCGAATGCCAAAAGTAATGTTGTTGCTTCTAAATCCTGCACCCAAAAAGAGGGCAGGATACCAGTAATTGTCATCTTCCAGATTTAATCGATCCTCGTAATTTCTGCTTACGTTCAATTCCTCGAACTCAGCAGAAAGCTGCAGTTCCGGGATCACATTATAAAGAGTAAGGATACTTCCCCCTAGGATGGTGGAACGGTAAAAATCCTTTTCGCTACTGTAGGTTCCATTAAGGCCTACCCCAACGGCAAATTGTTCATTCACTTCATAGATAGCGCTCGGGGCCAACGTGGCACTAAAGAAGCCATTGCTAAAGCTTGCCCCAATACCTCCCCCAAATCGAACCTTAGACCAAAAAGGTGAAGGTGCTTCCTGGGATTGAGCCGTAGTGGTAAACAGGAAACCATAACTGAGTAGACAATAAAATACAAGGGTTAAAAGTGATGACTTTTTCATGAAGTTTCGTCTTGCAAAAGAATACCTTATAAATATACAAATAACAGAAGTTGGTTAAGGGATTTGTTGTATTTTTGTAGCGTTTTATTAAAAGCGGCCCTTTTTATTCCTATTATGGATAGATTTTCTTTTCTGAATGCGGTTCATCCTGAACATTTAGCAGATCTCTACGATAAGTACCTTCAATTTCCGGACAGTGTAGAACCCAGCTGGCGTTCTTTCTTTCAAGGTTTCGATTTTGGAATCGAAAACGGATCATTGGAAGCCCTTGGCATTGAAGGCGGAGGCGTTGTTCCTGAAAATGTACTGAAAGAGTTTCAGGTTATTAAACTAATCGACGGGTACCGTACCCGAGGACACCTTTTCACCAAGACAAACCCCGTACGGGCACGTAGGAAATATGCCCCGACTTTGGCATTGGAGAATTTTGGATTGTCTGAAAGTGATCTGGACACCCAATTCGAGGCAGGATCTGTTTTGGGATTGGGAAAAACCAGTTTGAAGGAGATTGTACGTCACGTGGAAGCCATCTATTGCGATGCTATCGGGATAGAGTATATGTACATTCGAAATCCTGAAGAAATCAAGTGGATCCAAAATTGGTTGAACAAGAACGACAACCATCCAAGCTATTCAGCAGAAGAAAAGAAACACCTGCTTAAGAAACTGAACGAAGCCCTTTCGTTCGAAACCTTTTTGCATTCCAAATATGTGGGGCAAAAGCGTTTTTCGGTGGAAGGGGTAGATGCACTTATTCCAGGATTGGATACCCTTATAGAAACCGGGGCCGAAAAAGGAATCGAACAGTTTGTCGTGGGAATGGCACACCGTGGTCGTTTGAATGTGTTGGCGAACATTTTTGGGAAATCCCCAGAAGCTATTTTTAGTGAGTTCGACAGCAAGGAATATGATGAGGCAGAACTTTTTGATGGAGACGTAAAATACCACATGGGTTGGACCAGTTTCCGTGAAACCGATAAAGGAAAAAAGGTCCGTATGGACTTGGCACCCAATCCATCGCATTTAGAAACCGTAAATGCAGTGGTAGAAGGAATATCAAGAGCCAAACTAGATAATAAACTAGGAAACGACGAAAAGAAAATACTGCCTATCCTTATTCATGGGGATGCAGCGATTGCTGGTCAAGGAGTTGTGTATGAAGTAGTGCAGATGGCTCAGTTGGATGGTTACCGAACCGGAGGGACCATTCATGTAGTGGCCAACAACCAAGTTGGATTTACCACCAACTATTTGGACGCCCGATCCTCAACCTATTGTACCGATATCGGGAAAGTAACCCTTTCGCCTGTGCTGCATGTAAATGCAGATGATGTGGAGGCCGTTTGCCATGCATTTACCTTTGCATTGGAGTTTAGAATGGCATTTGGTCGTGATGTCTTTATAGATGTATTGGGATACCGTAAATATGGACATAACGAAGGTGATGAGCCTCGATTTACCCAACCCAAGTTGTATAAGGCCATTTCCAAGCATAAGAACCCCCGTGACATCTACGCAGATCGATTAAAAAACGAAGGCGTTATAGACGATGCCTACGTAAAACAGTTGGAAGCAGATTACAAAGCAGAGTTGGAAGAAGACCTGGAAGCTTCCCGTAAAAAAGATAAAACGGTCATTACCGAAATATTGGCCGACGATTGGAAGGCGTATGCGTTAGGAACCAAAGATGATATCCTAGCCCCTGTAAATACTACATTCGACCTTAAAAAGTTGGATGGCATAGCAGCAGGGATTACCCAACTTCCCACCGATAAAAAATTCATCCGAAAAATAGAACGTATCGTAGCCGATCGTTACAAACGCTACCATGAAACCAACGAATTGGATTGGGCCATGGGAGAATTATTGGCCTATGCATCCTTAATGCAAGAAGGGTTTAACGTTAGGATGACAGGACAAGATGTAGAAAGGGGAACCTTTTCCCACAGACACGCCATTATAAAAACCGAGGATGGTGCCGAAGAAATCAACCTACACAACTATTTGGATGTGGACGGAAAAATGTACATCTACAATTCGCTCTTAAGTGAATACGGTGTGGTTGGTTTCGATTATGGATATGCTATGGCAGCTCCCGAAACCTTAACCATTTGGGAAGCCCAGTTTGGGGACTTTTCCAATGGGGCGCAGATCATGTTGGATCAGTATATATCTGCTGCCGAAGCCAAATGGAAAACACAAAATGGCTTGGTGATGTTGCTACCACATGGATATGAAGGGCAAGGGTCCGAACATTCCAGTGCACGTATGGAGCGATACCTTCAGTTGTGCTCCAGGGACAATATGATCATGGCAGATGTAACCACCCCCGCCAACCTGTTCCACTTGTTGCGTAGACAAATGAAGTGGGGTTTTAGAAAGCCTTTGGTTGTTTTTACGCCTAAGAGTTTATTGCGTCACCCAAAAGTGGTTTCGACCAAAGAAGAATTGGCAAACGGAAGTTTCCAGGAAGTAATT
This sequence comes from Flavobacteriaceae bacterium, assembly GCA_028281065.1. Classification (GTDB taxonomy): domain Bacteria; phylum Bacteroidota; class Bacteroidia; order Flavobacteriales; family Flavobacteriaceae; genus Aureisphaera. The sequence continues at coordinate 9,189 of JANQKN010000160.1, forward strand.
GACGATGCTTCTGTAGACAAGAAGAAGGTTACTTCGTTGGTGTTCTGTACTGGAAAGTTCTATTACGACCTATTGGAAAGAAAAGAAGCAGAAAAGCGGGACGATGTAGCTTTGGTGCGTATCGAACAATTATTCCCGTTGCCTCATAAACAGTTGGAGAAGATCATAAAGTCCTATCCCAAGGCTACCGATTATGTGTGGGCTCAGGAAGAACCCAGAAATATGGGAGCTTGGGGATATATGCTCATGAATTTTGACCAAGTAAAGCTAAGGGTTGCATCCCGTAATGTGTACAGTGCACCAGCCGCGGGAAGTAGTACCCGATCTAAAGCAAGACATAAAGAAGTAATAGACAGTGTTTTTAAAACACCCAAACAATAATCCTAACTAGGAAAAAACAGAGACTATGTTAGAAATGAAAGTTCCCTCACCGGGAGAATCCATTACCGAAGTAGAAATAGCACAGTGGTTGGTAGAAGATGGTGATTATGTAGAAAAAGACCAAGCCATTGCCGAAGTGGACAGTGATAAAGCTACCTTGGAACTGCCTGCCGAAGCGAGCGGTATTATTACCCTAAAAGCAGAAGAAGGCGATGCGGTAGCCGTTGGGGAGGTTGTATGTTTAATCGACACCGATGCTCCAAAACCAGAAGGAGTTGGAGCCGATAAGCCTGCTGAGACCAAGAAGGAAGAAGCTCCTAAGAAGGAGGCTCCTAAAGCACCCGAGAAAAAATCGTATGCTACAGGAACCCCATCTCCCGCAGCAAAAAAGATACTTGATGAAAAAGGTGTTGATGCTGCTAGTGTAAAAGGTACGGGACGCGATGGTAGAATTACCAAGAGCGATGCTATGGATGCCACTCCATCCATGGGGACACCTGGAAACGGAAGCCGTGGAAGTGAGCGTAAAAAACTTTCCATGCTTCGTAGAAAAGTTGCAGAGCGTTTGGTTTCTGCCAAGAACGAAACGGCCATGCTTACTACTTTTAATGAAGTAGACATGAGCCCTATTTTCGAGCTGAGAAAAGAATACAAGGAAACCTTTAAGGCCAAGCATGGTGTAAGCCTTGGTTTTATGTCTTTCTTCACCTTAGCAGTGGTTCGCGCATTGGAGCTGTATCCGGATGTAAACTCCATGATCGATGGTGATTATAAAATAACTTACGACTTTAAGGATATTTCCATTGCGGTTTCTGGTCCTAAAGGTCTCATGGTACCTGTTATTAGAAATGCCGAAAACCTAACCTTTAGAGGTGTGGAAGCTGAAGTAAAGCGATTGGCATTGCGAGCTAGGGACGGACAAATAACTGTAGACGAGATGACGGGAGGAACCTTTACCATTTCCAATGGTGGGGTATTTGGAAGTATGCTATCCACCCCTATCATCAACCCACCGCAATCCGGAATTTTAGGAATGCACAATATTGTAGAGCGTCCCATTGTACGCGATGGCGAGATTGTAATTGCCCCTATCATGTTTGTGGCATTGAGTTACGATCATAGAATCATTGATGGCCGTGAATCTGTAGGGTTCTTGGTAGCGGTAAAAGAGGCGTTGGAAAACCCAGTTGAGCTATTGATGAACAACGATATAGAACGTGCCTTGGAATTATAATTGCCAAGACATTGTGAAGAAAGAAAAAAACCAGCCTATAAAGGGCTGGTTTTTTTATGAAAACTTGGTTAGTTAGTTGAAAAAATTAACTCAAGAATATGAAACAATGTAATTAAGAATATTCAGTGCAATCATGCCAGAGGCTACTAAGATCACCGAATAGAACAACCATTTGCTTTCAATTCCTTTCCACATTTTCTTCTGCTGCAAAATATTGTCCTTTTTCATGATGTAAAAATGGGCAATATTATCTTGAAAGTAAATACGTACAAACACGTAATTTATTGAAGCTTATCCTGATGCTCTTTCGCCCAAATGAGTAGACTGTTGGTTTTGGGCTCCAATTTTAGTTTGGTAATAATGTTGCTTCGGTGCTTTTCTACCGTTCGGTAAGAGATAAAGAGAAGGTTGGCAATCTCTTTATTGGTTTTGTCCTTGGCAATGAGTTTCAGGATCTTTTTTTCGGAAGGGGTAAGCAACTGTAACTCTTCGTTGTCTTCAACATCCTCTGCCAATAGCTCCTTTATTTTAGGACTAAAGTAGGCATTGCCTTCAGAAACTGTCTGGATACAATTTTCAATTTCTTCCAAAGCAAACTCTTTAAGGATATAACCAAAGATCTTTAAATCCTTCGCCTCTTTGTAGAGTTCTTTTTCCTTGTGAAAAGTGATGAGTACAATTTTGGTATCGATCCTATTGCTATGGCATTTTTTTGCGATTTCTATGCCAGACATAAAAGGCATTTGGATATCCAGGATGGCAATATCGGGATTCAGCCTATTGATAAGGTTAAAGGCTTCCCGGCCATTTTCACCACTACCCACAACATTATAACCCTTCTCCAATAAAAAATCGCTTAGACCTTTCAAGAGAAGCGGGTGGTCATCGGCTATGATAATGGATTTGTTTTTCATGCAATAGGAAATTGAAACTCTATTATGGTCCCGTGGTTTTTCTTGGAGTTGATCTTCATGTGTCCCTTCAGGAATTTAGTGCGCTCCAACAAGGTTTTTAACCCCAAAGACCTTCGGTTTTGTAGTTTTTCGGAAAAATCAAATCCAATACCATTGTCGCGGATGGTTAGTTTTACTGATTGCTGTTCGCGTTTTATCTCTACTTTTCCAGCCTCAGCCTTTGCATGCTTTAATATATTGCTAAGGGATTCCTGAACGATTCTATACAGATTCACTTCTTGTTTCTTGTTGAAAAGGTTGTCGATGTTGTCTATATCCGAAGAAATAAAAAGCGTTGTATTCTCGTCAATTTGATCGATCGTGGTTTCTATGGCTTTTGTAATTCCGAGTTCCTGTAACTGAAAAGGATGCAGGTTCCTGGAAATGGCCCTTACTTCTTCGATAGCGGTTTCTACCAAATCCTTGGTTTCGGGATCTTCGTTTCTTATCACCTTGTTCTTTATAAGCAAAAGACGCTGCCCTAAACCATCGTGAAGGTCTTTGGAGATCCTTTTGCGTTCCTCTTCCTGCGAGACCAACAATTCCTGACTGAACTTTTCCTGAAGCAGTTTTTTGTTGTTGATCCTCATTCGGTTTCTGTAAAGGATAATCATCCCAAAAATAGAAACCAACAGTATACTAATGTACAGGGACTTTCTTTTGGCAGACTGATTGTCTTTTTCCAATAACTGAATATTGGTGTTCTTTTCTATAAGTTCGTTTTCCTTCTTTTCGGTTTCGTACAGCGTCTGGTAGTACGCCAAAGTGTTCGATGTCGTCTTGTTAAAGATGGAATCTTTAATACTATTGTATTTTTTCTTGTTTAGGAAGGCATTTTTATAGTCCTCCTTAGCCGCATATATTTTTGCCAACAGTTCGTAAGAACTCATAATATCTTCCTCGAACTTGAGGGTTTTGGTAGCTTCCAGTTTTTTGTATGCAAAATCCAAGGCAGTACTGTATTCCCCCAATGCATAATGATAATTGGCCTTGGCGTAATTGTAAAGACTATTGTTTACAAGGTCACCGGTAGCTGGATTGAAACTTTTTTCCATTAATTCCAGATAGGCCTTAGCCTTGTCCACTTTTCCTTCATTGGCATAGTAATCTACCAGATTGGAATACACATAGAGCTTATTGGTACTGTTTATTTTCCCTTCGGGAAGGGCATATATGGATTCTTCGGCCTTTAGAAGATAAGCCAGGTATTGTTTTTTATTGCCTTGTTTTTCATAATCCAGGGCTTGGTTGTAGTAAGTGGTCACCAAATGATGCTCCAGATTAAGTTCCTTTATCTTTTCTATATTTATTTCACGCTCTTCCTTGGCTTTCTTGTAAAAACCGTTCATGCTGAACATGGCAGTAACCCCCTGTCGGGCATAGAACATGTATTCGTAATCCTTGAGCGACTCAAAATACTCATACGACTTTTTATAGCTTTCACCAGCAGGTACGAATTTTCCGAGATTGGAGTAGGCTTGCCCTATAAAAAGGTAAGCGTCGGCTACGTATAAAGAGTCTTTCTCGCTATAACTGCTTATGGCGTTTTGATAGTCCTTCACTGCCTGTTCCAAATCCAAACGGTAGTTGGCGCCCCCTCGTTTTAAATGAAGGCTCCCGAGTATAAAAGAGTCTTCTATTTTGTACTTCCTGGCTAGGATGCCGTCTATTAATGTTAGGGTTTTAAGAGGTTCGTTTTTAACCGTGGTAAGGGTATAACTTACATTAATCAGTTTTCGGGCAGCGGCCTCGATACTGTCCAGTTCTTTGGCCAACTCTATATAGGCAAGGCTGTATTCGGTAAAGATGTCGACATCTACCCTTCGTGATAACTTGATAATAGAATCCATGGCAGCCAGCTTTTCCAAGGGGTCGCTGCTGCTTTTTACAAGGTCTTTATAGACTTCAATTTCCTGTGCCTGCAATGTATTGCAGAAGGAAAAAGAAAGCACTATTATAAGTAACTTGAGGCGGGTCAACATTAAAAAATTTTTAAGAAATATAAATAAAAAAAATTAAGGCATACGCCTTATTATTATCTAATATAAATACAATTTCTTCCATAGTCGATAATAGCCCGAAGCTTTTTTAAAAGATCGGCTCCAAGAATGCCATCGACAGCAGGTTCGGAGACCTGTTCCAAGGCGTCGTTTACATGGGTAAGATTAAACAGGATGAACTCCTGCTTGGCAAGAGTGATGCCTCCAATTTTCAATACATTTTCCTTGGTGATTTCGGTTTCCATACCCGTTGCGCCAGCCCCAGCCGCTTTTATGTCGCTTTTTTCGCTTTTCAGCAGAAAATCTGTGGCACTGTGCATTCCAATACAACTGGTAGAGGCCCCGGTATCTACAATAAATTGCCCTGTAATCCCATTAATGGATAGAGTCATTTTATAATGGCCTGTACTTAGTTTTTTGAGGGGGATCCTCGTAAATTTTTTTTGCTCTAGAAAGTTTCGTAAGGTTGTCAATTGTTTTTTTACAAAGATAGACAACAAAATACTAGCTTTGCGCTATGTTAACAGACACCCATACCCACTTGTACAGTGAGGCATTCGATGACGATCGTGATGCCATCATGCAACGGGCTTTCCAGGAAGGCATAGAACGGTTTTTTATCCCTGCCATAGATTCGGGCTATACCGATGCCATGTATGCTTTAGAGCAAGCCTATCCCGAACATGTTTTTCTTATGATGGGGCTTCACCCTACATCGGTAAAGGATAATTTTGAAGAAGAATTGGCGCATGTGGAAGCGCAGTTCGAAAAAAGGAAGTTTGTGGCAGTGGGTGAGATCGGTATCGATCTGTATTGGGACACGTCAACCCTGGAAATTCAGAAGATTGCTTTTAAAAAGCAGATTCAATTGGCCAAGAAATACGGTATTCCTATTGTGATTCATTGTAGGGAGTCTTTCGATGAGATTTTTGAAGTATTGGAAACCGAAAGGGGCGATTCCCTGTACGGGATATTTCACTGCTTCACGGGTACCTTGGAGCAAGCCCACCGAGCCATTGGATTTAATATGAAATTAGGCATTGGCGGTGTGGCTACTTTTAAAAATGGAAAAATAGATCAATTTCTGAAGGAGATCCCACTGGAACATATTGTTTTGGAAACAGATTCCCCGTATCTTTCGCCGGTCCCGTATAGGGGCAAAAGGAATGAAAGTAGTTACCTGGTTTTGGTTTGTAAAAAACTTTCGGAGATCTACGGATTGCCGGAAGCAGAGATCGCTAGGGTAACGACAGAAAATTCAAAAAACGTATTTGGTGTGTAAATGAACCAGCCACCCAACATATTACTCATCTATACCGGGGGAACCATTGGTATGATCAAGGACTTTGAAACTGGAGCTTTGAAGAACTTCAATTTCGATGACCTCCTGCAGCACATCCCAGAATTGCAGCTATTGGATTGTGTGATCGAAACCCGAAGCTTTCCTAAGCCCATAGATAGTTCCAACATGAACGTTGCTTATTGGGTAGATCTGGCAACGATTATAGAAGAATCCTACGATCGTTTCGATGGTTTTGTGGTGCTTCATGGGAGCGATACCATGTCGTATACCGCTTCTGCACTTAGTTTTATGCTGCAGCACCTTGCCAAGCCTGTAATCTTTACAGGGTCCCAATTGCCCATAGGGGATTTGCGGACCGATGCCAAGGAAAACCTGATCACCTCCATACAGATTGCGGCATTGTGCGAAAAAGGGAAGCCTAAGATTGCTGAGGTAGGCCTTTATTTTGAATACAAACTCTACAGAGCCAACCGTACGACCAAGATCACTGCAGAGCATTTCGAAGCTTTTGCATCGCTTAACTATCCCCCTTTGGCTGAGAGTGGTGTACATCTGTCCATTAACGAAGCGGCACTCTTAAAGCCCAACCGTAGGAAGAAACTGAAGGTGCATAAAAATCTGGAGTCCCACATTGTGTTGATGAAGATGTTCCCTGGGATGGATCGTGATACGATTGCCCATATCTTTTCCTTTAGCAATATGAAAGGGCTTGTGTTGGAAACCTATGGAAGCGGTAACGTAACCAGCGAAAAATGGTTCCTGGACCTATTGCGAGGGGTGTCCCAACGGGGTATTCCCATCGTGAATGTTACCCAGTGTTCGGGAGGCAGTGTGGATATGGGACTGTATGAAACCAGTGTGGGTCTTAAAAAGCTGGGTGTTATATCGGGTAAGGATATAACAACAGAGGCTGCATTGGCTAAGTTTATGTATCTATTGGGGCAGGATATCCCTGCCGAAAACTTCAAGATATTTTTCGAAACCCCGCTTCGTGGGGAGATGATGTAAGAAATCGTTGCGGTTATTGTTTTCAACCACAAAATTTTTGTTATTTTTGCATCCCTTTTCACCTGTATTGGTAAAGTGGAAATTTAGAGAGGTGGCCGAGTGGTCGAAGGCGCACGCCTGGAAAGTGTGTATACGCCAAAAGCGTATCGAGGGTTCGAATCCCTTCCTCTCTGCAACAAAAACTAAGCCAAAATGTCCAAGCTTGCTTGAGCATTTTGGCTTCGTGTTTTTTGTAAATCACGCAGCGATTTGCTGTTGTGAGACTCACCTTTGGATCACCTTAAATAATCCAAAGCCCGGAAAAGGAGTGGAAACGTTTCCTCCTTTATCCCACATCCTTCCCCTGGACTTCCTGTAATTTTTGTATGAGTTCTTGTTTGGCCTGTGCCTTTTTACGGGCCAATTCCTGATAGTGTGTAGCTGCTTTTGCAATGCCTTCTTCTATAATGTCATGGGATATACCACCATTGAGCACATTGGAGATGTGGCTTTTGGAATAGGGTTGGCCATTGTCCTTTGTAATATTGTTGTTTATGAAGTAGGTATGGATGGCAGAGAGGGCCCTTGTCCCAATAACTTGTTTGATCAACTTCTTTTCCTGTTCCGTAATCATAGACATTCAGTTATTGTGGGGGTAGGTATTTTAGTGTTATATTTGTGTAAGTGTTGTTTAAAAGTTATTCATTAATAACAAAGTTTGAAAAAAATATAATCATTTCCTAATAAATTGATTAAATAATCGACATTAAAACCTACATAGCACCCAATCTTATTTACCTACGCGAACTTACCGGAAAAACCCAAACCGAATTTGGAGCGCTTTTCAACCTTTCCCGTGGCAAGATTAATTCCTACGAAGGGAACAGTGAGCCCAAAGTGGTGAAGCTTATAGAGATTGCACGGTATTTCTGTATTTCGGTGGAAACCTTGGTGTTGGTAGACTTGCGGGAAAAGAATTTCAAACTAAAACCCGAAACGAGCCTATGGGTAAATGAACCCCCTGCCGATTATGTGGTTTTAAATGAAGAACGTTTAGACGATATTGCCGATTTTATCACCGACAACCATGAGGAGTTGCTCAAGAATAAAACCTACCGTTTTTGGTTCGAGAAAGAAGTGTACCAAAACTCCTTAAAAGTCCTCAAAGAAAAGAAGGCGAAATAGCGCCTGATTTCCCTCCTGTTTTTATACCTTAATATATAGCACTCCCAAAAAGGAAAATGGCACAATCTCCCATTACTTCCAAAAAATATTTATTTGTGTAGGAAAATGCCCCTTAATTTATAAACCAAGGGTAATGTATTGGGCAATATTATGTTAAAAAAGTCGATTTAAAACAGGATCGTATATTTTTGGAAAGGATATTGTGGGAAAGCCCGTAGAATCTTATTATTATTGTACAATAACTAATTATTTTTATATCTTTAAACCTTTAACTAAAAACAAACTTTTAAGTCGATAGCAATGAAAAAATTATTTTCTATTCTAGCAATTGCAGCAATGATTTTTGCGGGAACCAACAACGCAAACGCAACAGCTGCTCAAACAGCGCCAACTAACGTACAAACATTAGTGGCGGCATCCACAGTTACCATAGTTCAAGATGAAGACGCATCTTCCGATACGGAGGAGAGAGGATTCCACCAAGAGCTTAAAAAGAGATTCATCGAAGGGGGTCCAGGATTTATGGGAATTGTATTGTTGTGTTTAATTCTTGGTCTAGCCATTGCTATTGAAAGAATTATCTATCTAAACCTATCCACTACAAATACTCAGAAATTGGCCAACAATGTAGAGGATGCATTAAATAGCGGTGGTATCGAAGCTGCAAAAGAGGTTTGTAGAAATACAAAAGGACCTGTTGCTTCTATCTACTATCAAGGTCTTGACCGTGCCAGTGAGAGCATCGATGCAGCAGAAAAAGCTGTAGTATCTTACGGTGGGGTGCAAATGGGACAATTGGAAAAGAATGTATCTTGGGTATCTTTATTTATCGCCTTGGCACCGATGCTTGGTTTCATGGGAACGGTAATTGGTATGATCGATGCATTCGATAAAATCCAGGCGGCTGGAGATATGAACCCATCCTTGGTTGCAGGAGGTATTAAAGTAGCACTTCTTACAACGGTATTTGGTCTTATCGTGGCCATTATCCTTCAAGTTTTCTATAACTACATCATCGCTAAAATCGATAGCATTGTAAACAGTATGGAAGATGCTTCTATCACATTGATCGATATGTTGGTAGACTACAAAAACAAAAAGTAATTTTTAAAAGCATACTGTAATGGGTTTATATAAAATCGCAAAAATTTTAGCTTGGGTTTTCGGAATTGCCGGAATAGCTACCTATGTAATGATACTTGCAAAGGGAGATAAGGCAATCGAAATCGCAGCTGACAACGGAGATGTTTCCGCTGTTAATCCTATCTATACTGTAGCACTAATCGTTTTCGTATTATTGCTGGGAATAGTATTGGTATTTGTTCTAAAGGGATTGGCACAAGGAAACATAAAGAAGACCTTAATGTCTATTGGTGCCTTCTTGGTAGTAGTAGCAATATCATACGGATTGGCTCAAGGAGTAGAAACTCCAATGGGAGACGACAAAGTATTATCTGCCAGTGGTTCTAGATGGGCAGGAGCAGGATTGTATGCTTTTTACATCCTAGCAATTGTTGCCATTGGAGCCATGCTATGGAGCGGTGTAAAAAAATTAACAAGTAAGTAAATGGGAAGAAGAGCAACACCCGAAGTTAATGCGGGGTCTATGGCAGACATAGCATTCCTTCTGCTTATCTTTTTCTTGGTAACTACTACCATCGAAAAGGACAAGGGGATTGCTAGACAGTTGCCTCCTAAGCAAGAGGACATTCCAGAAGATGTTATCATTAAGCAAAAGAACTTGTTTATTGTTAATGTAAACAGGAATGACCAATTGTTGGTGGAAGAGGAGCTGATGGAGCTTAAAGACCTGAAGCAAGCCGCTATCGATTTTATCGATAACGGAGGAGCCCCAGCGGGCTCACCAGAGCACTGTAACTATTGTAAAGGGAAACGTTTGCCCGATTCATCCGATAACCCAGACAAAGCGGTTATCTCTGTACAGAACGACCGATTGACATCCTATGGGATGTATATCGCTGTACAAAACGAATTGGTAGCAGCATACAATCACCTTAGAAATAGAGAATCGCAACGTTTATACGGATGGGATTTTACCGAGATGAAAAAAGCCATGGACGATGGTGATATAAAAGGAGCAAAGGCCGATGATATCGAAGAGAAGCTTAAGAATATTCAAGCATTGATACCTCTTAAACTCTCCGAAGCCGAGCCTAAGCAAGCAGGATCTTAAAAAGATAAAAAATGTCAAAATTTAAAAAGAAAAAAGACGGAGGAATTCCCGCGATATCTACTGCATCCTTGCCGGATATTGTATTCATGCTTCTGTTTTTCTTTATGGTGGTAACTGTACTACGGGATAGTAATCTTTTGGTAGAGCAAACCCTTCCTAAAGGAGATCAGGTAGAAAAGCTGAAAAAAGATAGATCCTTGTTCATTTATGCAGGAAAGCCAAGCCCAAGGTACCAAAAACAATACGGTACCGAAGGTAAGATCCAGATTAGGGATAAATATACCAGTTTGGAAGGATTACCAGCAGCCCTTACCGAATTAAGGGAAGGATTGCACCAAGACCTTCAAAGTAGGGTAATGGTAGCCCTTAAAGTGGACGAAGAAACCAATACCGGTTTGGTATCCGATATCAAACAAAAACTGCGGGATTTGCAGATGTACAAAGTAATTTACATCACCTCTCCCGGTAATCAGGTAGAGAATTAATTTTTCTATATACCTTTCGACAAAAATCGTCTTGAATTTCAAGGCGATTTTTGTTTTAAGGAATCCCTATCTTTATCGTATGACACACATCATAAGGAGACAGCTGTTGTTTTTGGTCCTACTGTTACCCGCTTTCTTTTGTTTGGCGCAAGAGGAAGTGGAAGAAAGTATTTTCCTGGATAAAAAATACCGGGAAGACCAACTTTATGTAGGGGTTACCTATAACCTGCTTACAAGCGTACCCAGCGGTGTAAACCTTCAAGGGGTCTCTGGGGGGATCGAGTTTGGATACCTTAGGGACATGCCCATTAATGAGCGCAGGAATATTTCCATTGCCCTAGGGTTGGGTTTTAACTTCGATCAGCTGGGGCAGACTTTATTTATTGGTGAGGGCGAAGACAATACTACTATTTTTAGAATACTGGACAACACGGTAAATTACGACAGCAATCGTTTTAGTACAGCAACCATAGAGCTCCCTTTCGAGTTCCGTTGGCGGACTTCAACAACCAAGGATTACACCTTTTGGCGTATCTATACAGGGTTTAGGGTAGGATATACCTATTGGTACCGCGCTAGGTTTAAACAATCGGGCAATAGAGTAAGCCAAACCGATATTCCAGAGTTCGATCAATTGCGTCTGTCTGCGCATCTTAGCTTTGGCTATGGAACCTTTAATTTCTATACTTCCTATAGCATTAATCCTTATTTTAAAGATGCGAAAACCTCCAATACAGGAGAGAGTATCGATTTTAGAACCCTAAAATTGGGAATTATTTTCTATATCCTATAGCCAGAATTGCACCATAAGAAACTGGGGAACCACCCCAACAAAAAGCCCCATAACCAATTCGGGTACAGTATGGGAATGGGTCGACAGTCTTGATGAAGCCACCCATCCGTTTCCAAAAAGAAACAAGCCAATCCATAGTAGCATATTAATCTGAAAATGGACACTCAATGCCACAATAAAAAAAGTGATACCGGCAACACCCATTTGGTGTAGGCTAGCCTTTACTTTAAACATCACTAGGATAAGCGCAGAAATGCTGGAAAAAAGAATCCCTACAAAGAAATAGTACATTTCTGGAGCGTCATAAGGATCAAAGACCATTTTTACCACGAGAAGGATCAATAAGCACTGGATCATTAAAGGGATCTTGCGTTCTTTTACATCAGATAATTGGGAACTTTGTATAAGTCCTATGCTTTTCAGTAAAAAATAAATCACCACGGGGATTAAAAACGTAATGATAAAGATGGACAAAAGCTTGGTTTGGATCACCTGGATGTCCATAAAACGTGGAGTAACGGAGAAATAGATGGCGGTGCCCAAAAGGGGCATAAGTAATGGATGAAGGACGTAAGCGCCCAAACGAAGGAAATAATCCATCAAATTTCTTTTCGAAGCCTAGCCACTGGCAGGTCCAATTGCTCCCTATATTTGGCTACCGTACGGCGTGCAATGGGATAGCCCTTTTCCTTTAGGATTTTAGCCAGTTTGTCGTCGGTCAATGGTTTTTTCTTGTCTTCTTCGGCAATAGTTATTTCCAGGATCTTTTTAATCTCCTTGGTCGAAACATCTTCCCCTTGATCATTTTTCATGGATTCGCTAAAGAAGTCCTTTATGAGCTTGGTTCCGTAAGGGGTGTCTACGTACTTGCTGTTGGCAACTCGGGCCACCGTAGAAACATCCATGTCTATCTTATCGGCAATGTCCTTTAGGATCATAGGTTTTAGCTTTCGTTCGTCCCCAGTAAGGAAATATTCCTGCTGATGGTGCATGATGGCATTCATGGTAACGAACAAGGTCTGTTGCCGCTGCTTTATAGCATCTATAAACCACTTGGCAGCATCCAATTTCTGCTTTATAAAAAGTACAGCATCTTTTTGCGATTTCGATTTGTCCTTCGCATCCTTGTAGCCTTTTAGCATATTGGTGTATTCCCTAGAAACGTGCAGCTCTGGGGCATTACGACCGTTAAGGGTAAGCTCCAGTTCCCCGTCTACAATCTTAATGGCAAAATCAGGAACCACATGTTCCACGATTCTAGTGTTTCCAGAATACGTTCCTCCGGGTTTGGGGTTAAGCCCTTCTATTTCAGAAATGGCTTCACGAAGCTCATCTTCACTAATGTCGAACTTGGAAAGCAGTTTCTTGTAATGCTTTTTGGTAAAATGATCGAAAGCCTCCTTAATGATTTCGGTAGCCAGTTCCACCGAAGGTGATTCGGTTTTACGATCCAATTGCAACAACAAACACTCCTGAAGGTTTCGTGCTGCTACCCCAGCAGGGTCCAACTCCTGAACGATTGCCAAGACTTCCTCGATCTTTTCTTCGCTGGTATATACATTTTGCGTAAAAGCCAAATCGTCCACAATATCCTGAAGGTCCCTACGTATATATCCGCTCTCATCTACACTACCTACCAAAAATTGGGCAATTTCCTTTTCCTCATCGTTCAAACGGTAGGTGTTAAGCTGCTGAAGCAAGTGTTGGTTAAAAGAAGTTCCCGAGGCATAAGGGGTTTGCTTTTCCTCATCGTCGCTACTGTAGTTGTTGGAGGCTAATTTATAACTGGGAATCTCATCGTCGCTTAAGTAGTCGTCTACGTTGATTTCGGTTTCAATGGTTTCGGAATCGTTGAAATCGTCAAACTCTTCATTACTGAATTCATCATCTAAGGAATCCTTTTCGTCTTTCCCCCCTTCCAATGCTGGATTCTCCTCCAGCTCCTGAGAAATACGCTGCTCGAATGCTTGCGTAGGCAATTGGATCAGCTTCATCAACTGAATCTGCTGGGGCGATAGTTTCTGGGATAATTTAAAGTTTAACTGTTGTTTTAACATAGAGTAACTACTTGCTGTTAAAATTAAAAAAATCCAGCTAGATTAGGTAGAATCTGGCTGGATTTATAAGGATATTATGATTGTTTTTTTGAAGGTTTAGAACTCGGCATTGCCGGGGGTTCTTGGATAAGGAATTACATCCCGAATATTACCCATTCCTGTTACAAAAAGAACCAAGCGTTCAAAACCAAGTCCAAAACCGCTGTGTACACAGGTTCCGTACTTACGAAGGTCTAGGTACCAGTAAAGTTCTTCTTCCGGAATATCCATGGCCTTCATCTTTTGTAGAAGCACATCGTAGCGTTCCTCACGCTGCGATCCCCCAACGATTTCTCCAATTCCAGGAAAAAGCACATCCATGGCGCGAACTGTTTTTTCGTCTTCGTTAAGACGCATATAGAACGATTTTATCTCAGCAGGATAATCGAACAGTATTACTGGGCACTTAAAGTGCTTTTCTACCAAGAAACGCTCGTGCTCACTCTGTAGGTCTGCTCCCCATTGATCGATTGGGAATTTGAACTTTTTCTTTTTGTTGGGCTTGGAATTTCTTAGGATATCGATAGCCTCCGTATACGAAACCCTCTTAAACTGGTTATCCACTACAAAGTGCAACTTTTCCCTAAGGGCCATATCGCTTCTTTCTGCTTGGGGTTTCCCTTTTTCTTCCTGGATCAATCGGTTTTCCAAAAATTCCAGATCGTCCTGGCAATGATCCAAGGCATATTGGATTACATATTTAATGAAATCCTCTGCCAAGTCCATGTTGTCATCCAGATCATAGAAAGCCATTTCGGGCTCTATCATCCAAAATTCAGCCAAGTGTCTTGACGTATTGGAGTTTTCGGCTCTAAAAGTAGGTCCAAACGTATATATTTTACCCAATCCCATGGCATAGGTTTCCCCTTCCAACTGCCCACTTACCGTAAGGTTGGTTTCTTTGCCAAAGAAATCTTCTTTATAATCCACGCTTCCATCCTCGGTTAGGGGAGGGTTTTTTGCATCCAGGGTAGTTACACGGAACATTTCTCCAGCTCCTTCGGCATCGCTCCCTGTAATTAATGGGGAATGCATATAGTAGAATCCGTTTTTATGAAAATAGTCATGTACGGCAAAAGCCAACTTGGAGCGCAATCGCATGATGGCACCAAAGGTGTTGGTTCTAATCCGCAAATGTGCTTGTTCCCTAAGTTTTTCCAAGGTATGTCGCTTGGGCGACAAAATGGTCAACTTTACTTCTTCAGGATTGGCTTCCCCCAGGATGTTTATACTTGAGGTTTGAATCTCAACTTTTTGCCCTTGCCCTTGGCTTTCGACCAAGGTTCCTTCTACTTCGATCGCTGCACCAACAGTTACCTTTCGGAGCAATTCTTCGTCAAAATTTTCAAAATCAACAACACATTGTATGTTCTTAATCGTGGAACCGTCATTCAATGCAATAAAACGATTGCTTCTAAAGGCTTTTACCCATCCCGAAACAGATACGGTAGCGCCAGAAGGTTCACTTTTAATAATTTCGACTATCTCTTTTTGTTGCGATCTTTTCATTTTGATTCTGAAAAAATAATTGAATATACTTAGCTAAAACAGGCCGTAAAGATACTTTTTTAATTCTGAAAATCGACAGGATCTTCTTCCGAAGAAGGAAGGATTTCCAAAGCAGGTTTTTTGAAGGTTTGCTGATTGGCAATGCTTCTTTCCAAGGACAGTAAAAGCGAAGGTAAAAGCAGTAGATTGGATAGCATGGCAAAGAGCAGGGTGGCCGAAACCAAAGCTCCTAATGCTACCGTTCCTCCAAAGCTGGAAATGGTAAAGACCGAAAACCCAAAGAAGAGGACAATAGAGGTGTAGAACATACTTACTCCGGTTTCCTTAAGGGCTGCATACACCGATCGTTTTATCTTCCAGTTGTTTGCCAAAAGTTCCTGCCGGTACTTGGCCAAAAAGTGGATGGTATCGTCTACCGATATACCAAAGGCGATACTAAACACCAGAATGGTAGAAGGCTTTATAGGAACGCCCAAGAAGCCCATGAGACCTGCCGTGATAAGCAAGGGAAGCAGGTTGGGGATAAGGGATACCAAAATCATTTTTACGTTTCGGAACATCCAAGCCATAAAAATGGCAATAAGCAAGATGGCCAACGAGAGGGAAAGTACTAGGTTGTTTACCAAATACTTCGTTCCTTTTTCGAAAATGAAAGCTTTACCAGTGATGGAAACATTATAGCGGTCCTCGGGGAATATCTTCTCGATTTCAGCCCTGAGGTCTTCTTCTATCCTGTCGAAACGCTTTGTTTGCGTATCTTTCATAAAGGTGGTAATCCGCGCATATTGCCCTGTACTATCAACATAGCTGCCCAGTAAATTGGTGCTTTCTGCACTGTTTTTGGCATACGAGAGGATAAAGGTCCTTTCTTGGCTGTTGGGCAGTTGGTAATATTCTGGATTGTTGTTGTAATAGGCTTGCTTGGAGTATTTTACCAAGTTAACAACCGATATGGTTTTGGAAAGTTCCGGGATTTCATCGATGTATTCCTCCAATTCGTCCATTCGTTTTAAGGTAGCCAGTTTCATAACCCCTTTTTTTCGTTTGGTATCGACCAGGATTTCCAAGGGCATAATCCCTTCGTATTCTTTTTCGAAAAACTTGATATCGCTATAAAACTCCTTGTTTTTGGGCATATCCTCGATAAGACTTCCTGAGAGTTTTATATTGAAGATACCAATGATACTGGCACATAGTAATGCTATGGTGGCAATGTAAATAGCAATGCGATGTTCGCGAACCATGCGTTCCATCCAGCTAACAAAACTGCCAATCCAACGTTTGTTCAAGTGTTTTAAGTGCTTGTATTTGGGTACAGCCATATAACTGTACACAATGGGTATAATGAACAAACTGAGTAAGAAGATGGCGATGATGTTAATGGAGGCTACGGTACCAAATTCCTTTAGCAATTTGCTATTGGTAAGGATAAATGTGGCAAACCCAGAAGCTGTGGTAACGTTGGTCATTAGGGTAGCATTTCCCACTTTTGCAATAACCCTTTGCAATGACTTTGCTTGGTTTCCATGAAGCTTTATCTCCTGTTGGTATTTGTTGATGAGGAAAATACAGTTGGGAATCCCAATAACAATAATAAGTGGAGGGATCAATGCCGTAAGTACCGTGATCTCATACTTAAGAAGTCCCAATACACCAAAAGACCACATCACCCCAATAATTACGGTAATCATAGAAATAAAGGTGGCCCTAAAGGATCGGAAAAAGAAAAAGAAGATCAAGGAAGTAACCAGTAATGCTGCCCCAATAAAAAGCTCAATCTCATCGATAATATTCTGCGAGTTGAGGGTTCGGATGTAGGGCATCCCACTGGTATATACATTCACCTTCGTTTCGTTCTCAAACCTTTCAATAAGAGGGATAAGGTCTTGGGTAATGAAATCCTTTCTGGCTGGGGTGTTTACAATGTCCTTTTTAAGATAGACCGCTGTCCTTACAGATTTTTTATTGGGGCTATATACCAGTCCGTTATAAAAAGGGAGTTTGTTGAACAATTCGTACCGATAGCGATCTAGTTTTTCTTGATCCAGAAGGGTGTCCGTTACAAAGGGAACCAAATCGAATACAGCGGAATCTTTTCTCTTTTCCAACTTTTTTAGATCCCCGATGGAAAGGGTAACATCCACTTCCTCGAATTGGGCAATTTCGTTGGCCAAGTTGGACCAAGCCTTAAAGGTTTCGGGCTCAAAAAGGGTAGAATCCTTAATCCCTAAAATGATGAGGTTTCCTTCTTCCCCAAAGGTGTCCAAAAACTCTACGTATTCTTTATTGAATTTATGATCGTCGGGCAGCAGATTGGCTTCTGTATAGGTGAAACGCATGTATTTCCACTGCATGGCCATGAAAACCGTAAGCCCAATTATGGCAATAATGATCAGGGTCCTATTGCGAAGGATAAACCGAGCTACCGCACTCCAAAATCCGATACTAAAAAGCTTGTTCAAACCCCTGATATTGAAAGTCGCGCAAAGGTATTAAATTACCTAAGATTGAACGTTAAAGGATGTTATATTTTTAGGTTGAACGTAAATTTAAAAGAAACGTTGTCCTCGAAGTCCTCTAAATGATAAAATCCGTACCGATAGGCAAAACTAAGGCCAAAACCAAAGAGGATTCTGTTAAGCTCAAATCCCGATTCCGAATATAGTTGGTTTAGCGTATTGAAGCCAATCCCCAAGTGCTCTTCCGGGTTTTTAAGATCCCCAATGGCGTGACGGGTAATAAAGACCAACTCGGGTTTAAATTTTTCTGAAATATAAAAGCGGCGTAAACTGTGTTTTCCTTGGAAAGTGATTAATTGATCCGAGAAAAACTCCCCAAAATACATGGTTTCGAAACTACGGGTCCCTGCTACCGAAAACCGTTGAAGGATCTCATCTTTGGTAGGACTGTTGGGATAGGCATGAAACAAGTGGGTAAGGGGAACATCGCCAAAGGCAACCATCCCTTCCAAAAGGAAATTACTGGAGGAGAGATTGGTCCTCTTTATGTAATAGTCCAGCTTTAATCCCAGTTTGGTGTAATTGAAATCACTTTTGGCTATTCCCTTGATTCCTTGGGTAACTTGTGCACTTATCTTTGGGAAACCATCAAAATATTCGATACGGCCATCATCTACCGTTACAAATTTGGTCTTGGGGCTAAACCTAAAAGATACCGTGGCTTCCATGGTATGGTAATTTCGGTAGGATTCCCCATCTTTTACAAACTGGTAATCTTCTATCTGATCGACTTTGGTTCTGGACAGTCTCACTTCAGAAAGTACTTTGGGCGAAAACCCATGCTGAATGCTACTTTGCCAGGTACGGTATTTGTAAAATTGAATGACATTGATCCTTCGGGGTTCAAAAACCGAATAGACCCTGGCATCGGTTAAATAGGAAAAACTTCCAATTTCATGAATGTCACTAGTATAATAAAGATCCCACCAGGTATTGGTTTTGGGGTGTAACCGCAGGTTCCCTCCAATACTGTATTTGTAGTTTTTATCCTTAAAACCGTAGGCTACATACCCACCCACTTTAAAGTTCTCGAACAAGCGTTCGTTGGTAATCCCCCCAAACCCTAAACGAAACGATTCATAGTTGTTGTATTTTATGAAATATCTCAGGTCTACATCAAAAAAACCCAAAGAATAATACCCTGTTTTAAAAGGGCTCTCTTTTTTGGGTTTGTTTACGGAATCATTGGCCTTTTCGGGAAGGGTTTGTCCATAGGAATACTGGGAAAAACCTATAAATAGAAGCAGCAAAAAAAGGCGTATGCGCAATGTGAGGAATTTAAGGTAAAAGTATAAAGAAAGCGGCAATTAAGCCGCTTTATTGTATTTTGTTTAACTAGGCATGCCTTATACCGTCATTATTTCAGACTCCTTCTTGGCATACATGTCGTCGATTTTTTTAATGTGGTTATCGGTCAATTCCTGGACATCTATTTCGAGGTTTTTTTGCATGTCCTCACTAACATCCAGATTCTTGATCTCGTTGTTGGCATTTTTTCGGTCGTTGCGAACCCCAATTTTGGCTTCTTCGGATTCGGCCTTGGCTTGTTTGGCCAATTCACGACGACGCTCTTCGGTTAAAGGTGGAACATTGATGATAACGCTTTCCCCATTGTTCATAGGGTTAAAGCCCAAGTTTGCCCCATGGATTCCTTTTTCGATCTCGGGAATCATGGTCTTTTCCCAGGGTTGAATCGAGATGGTCATACCGTCGGGTGTATTCACATTGGCTACTTGATTTAATGGGGTAGGGCTACCATAGTAGTCTACCATAACACCACTGAGCATCGCAGGGGATGCTTTCCCGGCACGAATGTTTGCCAACTTTTTTTCCAAATGCAAGAGTGCATTGTGCATGGACTCTTTGGTACTATCCAGTATAAATTGAATCTCTTCTTCCATACTCAAATTTAAATTTTTCTTCGGAAATGCAACAATTGTTCCAAAAAAGTCTTGGTTTATAGATTTACCTTGGTCCCTATTTTCTCCCCGGAAACGACCTTAAGCAGGTTTCCCCTTGTATTCATGTCGAAAACAATAATAGGGAGTTCGTTTTCCTGGCTAAGGGTAAATGCCGTGGTGTCCATAACCTTTAATCCCTTCTTCAGTACATCATCAAAACTGATAAAATCGAATTTTGTTGCCTTGTCATCTTTTTCTGGGTCACTGGTATAGATTCCGTCTACCCGTGTACCCTTTAAAATAACATTAGCTTCTATCTCGATGGCGCGAAGTACTGCTGCACTGTCGGTGGTGAAGTAAGGATTCCCAGTACCTCCACCAAAAATAACCACACGGCCTTTTTCCAAATGACGGATGGCTCTACGGCGAATAAAAGGCTCGGCTACTTCATTGATTTTAATGGCACTTTGCAAACGGGTCGGTATTCCTTCATCTTCCATGGCACTCTGTAATGCCAATCCATTGATAACCGTTGCAAGCATTCCCATATGGTCACCTTGCACACGATCCATCCCTTTACTGGCGCCAGCAACACCCCTAAAAATGTTGCCTCCACCAATAACAATGGCAACTTCGACCCCTTTTTCGGTGATTTGCTTTATTTCCTGTGCATAGTCTTTTAATCTTTGAGGGTCAATTCCGTACTGGCGATCTCCCATGAGGGCTTCTCCAGAAAGTTTCAATAAAATTCTTTTGTATTGCATGGTGGTGTTTTGCTGGCGCAAAAATAGCGAAAATTTAGGATCAAAAAGGGGATTTTGAAAATGGAAAACAAATTCATTAACTAAAGTACCATTTTAGGAACCGAAAAGTAAAATAGATGAGGTTTAATAAAAAGATAGCGGTGAGAAGTAAATGAAACCAGCTAATTACAAAATAAGTGTCGTGAACATTAATTACTAAAGATTCTTTTCTGAAGATGATGCCCAGGATAAATAGTAGGATGGTTATTGCAGCAATGATTTTCATGAAGGTTAAAAATAAAAAAACCGCTTAGGAAACTAAGCGGCTTTTCTTTCTTTCTTCAAAAATGATTAGGACAAAGAAACTCTTTTAAATCCTGTTACATCTACATCACCATTGCTGGCTACGTAATCGGCAACGGTTTGTTTTTCGTCCATGATATAGTTTTGGTCCAATAGACACTGCTCTTGGTCCAAAGTAGTATTGTCGCTAATGAAACGATCCATTTTTCCAGGAACGATTTTGTCCCAGATTTGCTCAGGCTTTCCTTCGGCTTTCAATTGCGCTTCGATGTTTGCCTTGGCTTCTGCCAATACCTCATCGGTCAATTGCATTCTGGAAATGTATTGAGGAACGTTTTTCAAGGTTTTTCCTAAACGACCCAACTCAATGTTGTCTTTTTCGATAGCTGCGATACGGGCTTCGGTTTCGGAAGCAACATAAGCAGGATCGAAATCTTTATAGGAAAGGGTGGTAGCTCCCATAGAAGCAACCTGCATGGAAACGTTCTTGGATACCTGGGCAGCATCGTTGATAGGGTTGGAAAGACCTACCAAAGCTCCAATTTTGTTTCCGTGGATGTAAGAACCTACGAAAGGAGCTTCTAGGGTTTCGTACCCACCAATTTCAATTTTCTCACCGATAACACCTGTTTGCTCAGTCAATTTTTCCTGAACAGTCATACCATTTTCATACTCTGCAGCCAAGAACTCTTCTTTGTTGGCAGTACCTAAAGCTACTTCTGCCATTTTACGAGCCATAGCTACGTAAGTTTCGTTTTTGGCAACGAAATCGGTCTCACAGTTTAGGGAAACGATTACCCCTTTGTTGGCATCGTCGTTTACCTTGGCAATAACAGCTCCTTCGCTAGAGTCTCTATCCGCTCTTTTTTCAGCGATTTTCTGACCTTTTTTGCGTAGGATTTCAATTGCTTTATCGAAATCACCTTCTGCCTCTACTAATGCCTTTTTACAGTCCATCATCCCGGCTCCGGTTTTCTTTCTTAATTCATTTACTTGTGCGGCGGTTACTTTTACCATCGTTGTAAGTGTTTTATTTAGTGTATGTAAATTGTAAAAAGTCGCTTAAAAGTACTCTCGAAGAATAAATCCAAACGACTTTTCAGTATTATTGAATTGTTATTTATTCTTCTTCGTTGGATGCAGCAGCAGGAGCGGCAACAGCAGCAGCTCTTTTTCTAGGAGCTTTGGCTTCTGCAGGCGCTTCTTCACTATCTTTTCCAGCTTTTCTTTCAGCAAGACCATCGGTAATAGCGTTGGCTACACTGCTAACGATTTTTTCAATGGATTTTGAAGCATCGTCGTTGGATGGAATTACATAGTCGATCGGTCTTGGATCACTGTTGGTATCTACCATTGCAAAAATTGGAATGTTCAATTTTTGGGCTTCCTTCACAGCAATGTGCTCACGGGTAGTGTCTACTACAAACAAAGCACCTGGAAGACGGCTCATATCGGTAATGGAACCAAGGTTCTTTTCCAATTTCGCACGGGTACGGTCTACAGCCAAACGCTCTTTCTTAGAAAGGGTATTGAAGGTACCATCTTGCTTCATTCTATCGATAGCAGTCATTTTCTTAACCGCTTTACGGATAGTTACAAAGTTGGTCAACATACCACCAGGCCATCTTTCGGTGATGTACGGCATGTTAGCCCCTTTTGCTTTTTCGGCTACGATGTCCTTAGCTTGCTTCTTGGTAGCTACGAAAAGGATTTTACGTCCACTGGCAGCAATCTTCTTAAGCGCAGTGTTGGCTTCGTCTAATTTTGCAGCAGTTTTGTAAAGGTTGATAATGTGAATCCCGTTACGCTCCATGTAGATGTAGGGAGCCATGTTTGGGTTCCATTTACGGGTTAAGTGTCCAAAGTGAACACCAGCGTCAAGGAGGTCCTTAACTTCTTTGTTGTTTGCCATTTTGTTTTAGTTTACGTTCTGTTTAGATAGCAATCGCGCTTTGCGCAATTTAGATGCTAAACTAACGTCCCGACCGGCAAAGGAGGGAACTAACAGCTTGATTAATAAAATATGAACTTGGCCTTTTCAATTGGGCGCTCCAGAGAAGCACCCAATCGATAGGGCTGAAAATATTAACGCTTAGAGAACTGGAATTTCTTACGAGCTTTCTTCTGTCCGAATTTCTTACGCTCAACCATTCTTGGATCCCTTGTTAGCAATCCTTCTGGTTTCAATACAGCTCTGTATTCTTCGTTGATCTCGCAAAGGGCACGGGAGATAGCCAAGCGAACAGCTTCGGCTTGTCCAGTGATACCACCACCGTATACGTTTACTTTAATATCGTAAGCACCTTCGTTGTCGGTTAAGGACAAAGGCTGGTTTACTTTGTAACGTAATGTAGCTGTTGTGAAATAGTTGTCCAGTTCACGGTTGTTTACTGTAATGTTCCCTTTTCCTTCGGAAACATAGATACGGGCAACAGCCGTTTTTCTTCTTCCAATTTTATGTATAGTCTCCATTACTTGATGTCATTTAGGTTAATTACTTTTGGGTTTTGCGCCTCTTGGTCGTGCTCAGCACCTACGTATACACGAAGGTTTCTGAAAAGAGCAGCTCCCAATTTGTTTTTAGGCAACATTCCTTTTACCGCTTTTTCTACCAATCTTGCAGGATCTTTGTCATACAATTCCTGGGCAGTCAAAGAGCGCTGTCCACCTGGATATCCAGTGTGACGGATGTACTCCTTGTCATTCCATTTTTTTCCTGTTAATTTGATTTTTGCAGCATTAGTAACCACCACATTGTCACCACAGTCTACGTGTGGAGTAAAGTTTGGCTTGTGTTTACCGCGAAGCAATTTAGCAACTTCGCTAGCTAGACGACCCAATGCTTGCCCGTCCGCATCTACCAAAACCCACTCTTTGTTTACAGTGGCTTTGTTAGCAGATACCGTTTTGTAACTTAATGTATCCATAAGTTTTTTGTCTATAAGTTGATTTAACATTGTTATTTCCCCTCAAAAAGGGGTGCAAAGGTAACGTTATTTATTTGAATAACAATAGAGGAAGCTCTTTTTTTGAAAGAGTCTGAGAGGCCTCATAAAAGTTAAACAAATGCTAATTAACAAGTGAATGTGTCACGTCCTTGCGTAACTTAAGTCTTTATATCATCAATCAACAAGACAACTAACGATCATGACTATCAATCGACTTCCGATACTCATCCTATTTCTCTGTCCTTTTTTTTCATTTTCACAAACCGAAAACACTACAACACAAGATTCCACCGAGGTGGTTTCCTATGAAAAACGGGTCTACACCACAGCATCCATAGCAGGCACCGAAGGTATTACCATAGATGGTGTTTTGGATGAAGCCGCGTGGGACGTAGTGGAATGGACCTCGGACTATGTAGAATTCCAACCCGATGTGGGGACTGCACCCACCGAACAAACCAAAATGAAAATCGCTTACGATGATAAGAATCTATATGTAGCATTTAAATGTTACCAAGCAGATCCTTCAACCATCGAAAGACGGATGGGCCGCCGTGATGACTTTCCTGGGGATTGGGTAGAGATTAATATAGATAGTTACAACGATGATAGAACGGGGTTTTCATTTACGGCTTCGGTTTCGGGCGTAAAAGGAGATGAGTTTATTTCCAACAATGGTAATTTTGATGGAAGCTGGAACCCTATCTGGTATTTAAGTACCGCCATAGATAGCGATGGTTGGACTGCCGAAATTAGAATCCCATTGAGCCAGTTGCGGTTTGGTAATGACGAGGAACAGGTTTGGGGAATACAATCTACACGCCGTTACTTTAACAACGAAGAACGTTCATTATGGCAGCCCCTACCAGCGAACCCACCGGGCTGGGTAAGTGAATTTGGGATATTAAGGGGGATCAAAGGAATAAAACCTCAAAAGCAATTGGAGATACAACCCTATACCGTAGCTCAATTGGATACATTCGAAGAAGAACCCGGGAATCCGTTCCGTGATGGGACCGACACCAAATTCACAGGAGGATTGGATGCCAAGATTGGAATCACCAACGACCTTACTTTAGATCTTACCGTAAACCCCGATTTTGGACAAGTAGATGCAGATCCAGGGGCCATTGCCTTGGATGGGTTCGAAATTTTCTTCGAAGAGCGAAGACCTTTCTTTGTTGAGAATAAAAACGTATTCGACTTTAGAGTAGGTGGAGGCGCAGATAACCTTTTCTTTTCCAGAAGAATAGGGCGTACACCGCAGGGATACACCACCTCGGATGGAGGCAAAGGGGAATATGAAGATTTCCCCGTAAATACCACCATATTAGGGGCTGCCAAGTTTAGTGGAAAAACAAAAAAGGGACTTTCCATTGGAGCCTTGCAGAGTATTACCGATAAGGAATATGCAAAGATTGAATTGGATACAAGACAGGATGTGTTGGACAACCTTGACGAAATAGGGGAAGAACGGGAAGAATTGGTAGAGCCCCTTACGAGTTATTCGGTAGTTCGTTTGCAGCAGGATTTTAACGATAATAACAGTTTTGTTGGAGGAATTGCCACCTATACGCATAGGAAAATTGAAGGAAACTTGGATTTTCTGAGAGAGAAAGCATTTACCGGGGGTGTGGATTTTCGTCATAACTGGAAGGAGCGGAAGTATTATGCTACTGGGAAGTTTACCTTCAGTAATGTAAATGGTAGCCCGGAATCTATAGAAGCCACCCAACGATCGTTAACACACCTTTTTCAACGTACCGATGCAGGTCACGTTGAGGTAGATCCCACCAGAACATCCTTAACGGGAACAGGAGGTAGTTTCGAGGTAGGAAAAGGCGGTGGTGGAAATTGGCGCTATAATGTCGGGGGTAATTTCCGTTCTCCTGAATTGGAGCTGAACGATATCGGGTTTTTACGACAGGCCGATCAAATTACCCAATATGCCAATGTGCGTAGGTTGTGGAACAAACCCTCCAGTTGGTTCCGTAGGGCCAATGTGGGTTTCAATCAGTTTACCCAATACGATTTCGATGGCAATTACAACCGTATTCAATATGAAGTCAACGGGTTTGTGAACTGGAAAAACAACTGGTGGAGTGAAGCCGGGTTTGGGCACAAGCCCAGAATATTTACTAACACCGTATTGCGAGGAGGACCCAGATGGCGTTGGAATGATGAAAACTTTGTTTTCTTTTTCTCTGGAACCGATTCCAGAAAGAAGTTCAACATGCATGCGGGATACGTATATTCTGGAGCTACGCAGGATAATTTCTCCTTCCAACGGTTTGTATTGCGGTTCTTCTATCAGCCTTTAAATACATTGAACCTCTCCTTGATCAATGAATTTAGGGTAAACCCAAACAAGACCCAATATGTAACCGAAACCGATTTTAACGGAACGCCCCGCTATATATTAGGTGAGATAGATAATGAATCCCTAACGACTACATTGCGGGTAAATTATAACATTAACCCCAACTTGACCATTCAGTATTATGGGCAGCCATTTATTTTTAAGGCCAAGTATTCCAACTTCAATTATGTGAACGATCCCGTTGCGGCCGACTTGAATGATCGTGTGACTTGGTTTAACGATAACCAGATTACATTCAGTGAAGAAGATGATACCTATTTTGTGGATGAAGACGGGGATAGTGAAACAGATTATGCTTTTGGCAATCCCGACTTTGCCTTTGTACAGTTTAGAAGTAATTTGGTAGTGCGTTGGGAATACATTCCAGGATCCGAAATTTTCTTGGTATGGTCTCAAGGGATTACGGGATTGGGCGATGTAAACAATAGCTTTGGTGAAATTATCGACAATCAATTACTGAGTGCCAGACCCCAAAATACATTCTTGATTAAAGCTACCTACCGATTCGTTTTGTAAAGAAACGGCATCGTTATGGTGTATTCATATATCGGTTAAATTTGGAAAAGCTCCCATTCGGGGGCTTTTTTAATTCACAAACAACCCTGGAATTATAAAATAGGTAAGGGCTATAAGCAGGGCTATGGAAATAATATTGAGGACTACACCGACTCGAGCCATTTGATGCACCTTTATATGCCCACTAGCAAATACGATAGCATTGGGTGGGGTTGCCATAGGAAGCATAAAAGCACAGCTCGAAGCCAAGGTTACGGGAATTACCATTTGCAGTATGGGGGTGTCCAGCCCTAAGGCAATTCCTACGACCAAAGGCACCAGGATGGTAACCAAAGCCACATTGCTCATGAGTTCGGTCATAAACAGCATAAGGGCAATGAGAACGGCCGTGACTATAAGAATGCTCCAATGGCCTTTAGAGGAAATATAATCGCCAATTAAGTCTATAAAACCTGCTTGGGTAAGTCCCGATGCCAAAGCCAACCCGCCGCCAAAAAGCACCAAAATGCCCCAAGGCAATTTCTGCGTGTCCTCCCATTGCAGGGGGAATTTCCCTTCTTTAAAGTTGAGTGGGATTACAAACATGGCCACCGCAGCGATCATACTTATGGTGGTGTCGGTTAATTTTAGGTTGGGGAACCATTGATTGAGGCTTCCCCTAAGCATCCAAGCTACAGCTGTAAGTACGAAAATAACCAATACCACTTTTTCGTCTTTGGAAATAGGGCCCAGTTTTTTCAGTTCTTCAGAAATGATATCCCCCGAGGATTGAATCTTGCCTAATCTGTTTGGGAAAAACAGATAGACGATACAGGCATAGGCAATAAGTAATAGTACAGCCGAAAAGGGAACCCCCATTTTCATCCATTGAAAAAACCCAATGTCTATTTGGTATTCTTCATTCAAAAAAGCAAGCATAACGCTATTGGGTGGGGTGCCGATAAGAGTCGCCATTCCACCAATGTTGGCAGCAAAAGCAATTCCCAGCATGATGGCAAGGGAAAAATTTTGATCGTTTTTGGTGAACCCATCCTTGTCATTCATCAGCAATGCAATAACCGATACCGCAATGGGCAACATGACCACTGTACTGGCGGTGTTGGATATCCACATACTCATTAGGGCAGTGGCCAGCATGAACCCGAATATGATCCCATTAGCCTTTACCCCTGTAATTTTAAGTATGGACAGGGCAATGCGTTTGTGTAGTTGTACCTTTTCCAAAGCCAACGCAATGACGAACCCTCCAAAGAAAAGATATACTATGGGGTTGGCGTAGTTGCCCGCGACGGATTTAATGTCCATAATACCCACCAGAGGAAACAAGGCTAAGGGAAGTAAAGCTGTAACCGAAATGGAGACGGCTTCGCTTATCCACCATACAATCATCCAGACAGCTACGGCAAGCACAATGTCTATTTCTGGGGAAATTAAAGTTTTTGGGAAAAAATAGAGGGCAAGGAATAATAGAGGACCCGCCAAAAAAGCTATTTGCTTTTGTAAAGGAAAAGATTTCATTGGGCTCAAGATAGATATTCTTTACCAACAGGGCAAGATTCAAATATCATCAGTATGTTTCATAATCTTTGGCAGAAATAGGATAAACCCTGTTTTTCGGTTAAAATAATTGTGCTTTCTTTGCGCCCTAAATCAAAATTTCGACAAATGAAAAAATTATTGAGCCTTTTGGCAATCGCTCTTATTCTAGGGGCATGTTCTAATGACGATGACGGCGGTGGTGATAACACTGCAACCCTTGTTGGTTCGTGGACATTGACAAGTTATTTATTGGACCAACCGGTAGATGTAAATTTAGATGGGACAGCTTCTAACGACTTTTTGGAAGAATTACCATGTTACACCTCTACAGCGACTTTCTCCAGTGACGGATCGTTCTCTTCATCTACCAGTGAGATCGATGTGGAAATAGATATCATCAACGGAACCACGGAAGTGATTTGTATCGATCCTGTTTCCTTAACTGGAACTTGGGAGTTAAATGGAGATCAGTTGTCTATCACTGCTGAAGGGGAAACCGATACCCAACAAGTGGATTTGAATGGTAACACATTGACTTTCTCGGTTACAGATCCAGATTTTGGATCGGCCACTTGGGTATGGACCCGCAATTAAGATAAAATTCATTAATGCAGACTACCTTTCGTTTTATTATTGGCGGTTTTGTCCTTTCTTTGAATCAATCATTGTAAAACGCTCGGTTTTAAGCTAAAACCGATAATAGGGAAAGTAAGTTTTATATGATAACAATACCCGATTTTGGGAATACCCAAATAGGGAATCCTAAAATTAGTGGTAGGTTGTATTACTAAGTGAAAGGCCGGAAGCAATTTGCTTTCGGCTTTTTTTGTATAATTTTATTACAAAGAGAGTTCTATGTCTAAATTATTGCCCAACCTTCCTATTGAAAATCTTACTGAAGAAAATGATTACTTGGGAATCATTGAAAAGGCAGATTTAATAAAAACCTTTCTCGAAAGTAATACTGCAGAATTTGAACAGATTAAGATGTTTGCACTTTATGGGGAATGGGGAAGTGGTAAGAGTACATTAATGAAGTATTTAGAGAAAGAATTAAAGGGGACTTTCAACACATTCTTTTTTGAGGCTTGGGAATTTGAAGCTGATAGAAATTTGTCGGCTTCATTACTGGAATATTTAATTAGTGATTCTAAGGGTGAGATTAGTAAAGCTTTCGAGAAACTCAAGAATACCACTGCGAAGTTATTCGAGGGACTTGCTAAAGCAACTACTATAAAAGCCCCCATTTTTAATTTTAGTGGTAAAGAGTTTGTGACTACAATGGAGAAGGAGGATGAGAGGTCGTTTTTGCAATTGAAGAATGATTTTAAGAAAGAATTTATTGGTTGGGAAAGGGAAATTATAAAAAGGAAATCTACGAAGTATAATATTGTTTTTATAGATGATCTGGATCGATGTGAACCTGAAAATGTGTTGAATCTTCTTTCAGCATTAAAGCTGTTTTTTACATATGGAAAAAAGACAATTTTCTTTTGTGGGATTGATAAGAAAGCTGTCAAGGAAGCTGTTAAGACAAAGTATGGTGATGTTGTGAAGGCAAATGAATATATAGAAAAGATATTCGATATTTCTTACACAATGCCAGAACACGAAGATCTTACTAAGCTTATTGCTATTTATTTTGATGATGGGTTGACCAAGGAAATTAACAGTGTTAAGTACAATGTAAATAAAACAATAGAGATCTTCTTTGTTTCTATTAATTTGACTAATCCCAGGAGGGTTAAAAAAGTATTGAATAAGTTTTTGATGTTAAGGGTGTTTAGGGAAAATTTAGATCCTAGTCAAAAAGAATCTTTTCCCAATATAGCAGAAGGAGAAAGTGGCGGATTGCTTGAAATCATTATTACACTTTATGCTATTGCTATTCATGAATTTAGTCCTGAGATTGTAGGAAAGCTGAACGATTTTGAAAATAAATCTAAGAATTATATGTCAGCAATTTATAATGTTGCTGGCAAGGACAGAACTAATGATAGTACCGTTAATACAGATAGGGCATTTTTAAGTGATTGGATGGTAAGAATTCGTAAAAATGAAACACTTCAAGAATTTAGAAATAAAATACATCGTGTATCATCAGCTCAATACAAAATGAATCATAAGAACTTAGTTAAACTTTTTTTTGCTCCATACTTTGTTGATGAGTTTACTTATCAATCTTTATCGAGTATGGATAACTTTAAAAAAGGTTTTAGAGCAAAAAACAAGAGTATTGATTATTATTTTCTCGAATTTTTAATCAATAATGAATACTTGTTCGAAGAGGCTACTTATTCAGATTTTAAAATTGGTGATTTACGAAAGATGATGAAAAAATTTCTTTAATGCGCCTCCAACCAATTTTCGCCCAGTCCCATCTCCACATCCAAAGGAACACTCATCTTGTAAGCGTTTTCCATTTCTTCCTTGATCATTTGCTGAAGGTCTTCCAATTCAGGTTTGTACGCATCGAACACCAATTCGTCATGTACTTGCAACAACATCTTACTCTTAAAATTCCCTTCAGAAAGCTTCTTGTGAATATTGATCATCGCAATTTTAATGATGTCGGCAGCGCTTCCCTGTATGGGCGCATTTACTGCGTTTCGTTCGGCAGCACCCCGTACAACTGCATTTCGGGAATTGATGTCTTTTAAATAGCGTCGTCTTCCCAAAACGGTTTGTACATAACCGTTGTCACGGGCAAAATCCACCTGCTCGCTTATATAACTGCGAAGCTTGGGATAGGTTTTGTAGTATGTTTCTATGAGTTCCTTAGCTTCCGTACGGGAAAGATCGGTTTGGTTACTCAACCCAAAAGCAGATACCCCGTAAATGATACCAAAATTCACTGTTTTGGCATTGCTCCGCTGCTCGCGGGTTACTTCATCGATAGGGACATTGAATACCTTGGCTGCAGTGGACGCGTGAATGTCCTCCCCGTTCTGGAACGCCTTGATCATGGTTTCCTCTTCACTTAAAGCTGCAATGATGCGTAGTTCTATCTGACTGTAATCCGCTGCTAAAAGAATATAATCCTCATCCTTGGGTACAAAAGCTTTTCGCACCTGTCGTCCGCGTTCGGTTCGGATAGGGATGTTCTGTAAATTAGGGTTGTTACTACTTAATCGTCCTGTAGCTGCTACAGTCTGCATATAGTCGGTATGTACCCTATGGGTGCTTTCTTCTACCTGTTCGGGTAGGGCATCTACATAGGTGGATTTAAGCTTGGTCAATCCGCGGTAAGCCAACACATCGGCAATGATTTTGTGATCCTTGGCAAGATAGGAAAGCACATCCTCTGCAGTGGAGTATTGCCCTGTTTTGGTCTTTTTGGGTTTGTCTACCAATTTCATTTTACCAAAAAGGATTTCCCCCAATTGTCTGGGAGAGGCAATGTTGAATTGCTCCCCAGCCAATTCGTAAATATCGGCCTCCAGCTTTTGGATATCGCTATCCAATTCGGTGGAAAGTTTTTCCAAAAATCCTTTGTCCAGGTTGATTCCTTCTAATTCCATATCGGCCAAGACCCTAAGCAAGGGAACTTCGATCTCGTCGAATAGTTTTTGGGTATTGGCTTCGCTTAGTTCTTTTTCGAAATGTTCTTTTAATTGAAGGGTAATGTCCGCATCTTCTACGGCGTATTCCGTTTGTCTGTCTATGGGCACTTGCCGCATGGACAATTGATTCTTTCCTTTTTTCCCAATGAGTTCGGTAATGGAAATAGGCGTGTAGTTGAGGTAGGTTTCTGCCAACACATCCATATTATGACGCATGTCGGGGTTTATGAGATAGTGCGCTAACATGGTGTCGAACAACTTCCCTTTAACGGTAATGCCATATTTGGACATTACTTTGATGTCGTACTTTAAGTTTTGGCCAATTTTTTCGATGTCTTCGCTTTCAAAGAATGGACGCAATAGCTCTACTACTTCCTGGG
This sequence comes from Flavobacteriaceae bacterium, assembly GCA_028281065.1. Taxonomy (GTDB): domain Bacteria; phylum Bacteroidota; class Bacteroidia; order Flavobacteriales; family Flavobacteriaceae; genus Aureisphaera. The sequence goes on from JANQKN010000160.1 coordinate 41,101, forward strand.
CGGCTTCCCTTTCTTCGGGGACAGGAATGTAGAATCCTTTTCCGGCTTCCCATGAAAAAGCAATCCCAACCAACTCGGCCGTAATGGGATTGATACCTGTGGTTTCCGTATCGAAACAAACGGAGGTCTGTCTCATTAATTGATCCATGAACAGTTTAGTCCCCAAACCAGGCTGTATGGTTTGGTAAAAATGTGCGATGTCGCTATGGGTATTTCTGGAGCTGTATACTTGGCTTTCTTCGGTAGCTTCGCCATCGCCACCAAATAGGGAGAATTGTCCAGCTCCTGCGGCTGTTTTTTTGGTTTCTTTTTTTGGTGCCTCGGCTTTGGGAGTGCTGCTTGGTGTAGCAGGCTGGGTTTCAGGAGCAAAGGTCTTCATGAAGTTTTCGGTGAGCCTTCGGAACTCCAATTCTTCAAAAACCTCGGTAACCCCTTTTATATCGGGATCGCACATTTCGAAGTCTTTTTCATCGAACTCTACGGGAACATCCAGCATGATGCGGGCCAATTCTTTGGAAAGCAACCCTAGTTCTTTGTTGGCCTCTACCTTCTCCTTCATCTTACCTTTCAACTGATCGGTATTTTCCAATAATCCTTCCATAGAACCGAATTGAGCCAAGAATTTTTTGGCAGTTTTTTCACCTACACCAGGGAGTCCGGGAATGTTATCGGCACTGTCTCCCATCATACCCAGGAAATCGATCACCTGTAAAGGGTTTTTTACCTCAAACTTTGCTTGTACTTCGGGAATACCCCAAGTTTCATAACCTCCTCCAAAAACGGGACGGTACATGAAAATATTTTCGGAAACCAACTGGGCAAAATCCTTGTCTGGGGTTACCATAAAGGTTTGGTATCCTTGTTTTTCGGCTTTTTTGGATAGGGTTCCAATAATATCGTCTGCCTCATACCCTTCTTTTACCATGATGGGAATGTTCATGGCATTCAGTATTTTTTCGATGTATGGAACAGCTATTTTAATGGCTTCAGGTGTTTCGTCCCTGTTCGCCTTGTATTCGGGGAACATTTCGTTTCGTGCCACACTGCCTCCTTTATCGAAGCACACTGCCAAATGATCAGGTCGTTCCCGTTTTATAACATCCAGCAGGGAATTCATAAAGCCTAGAATGGCTGAGGTATCTGTCCCCTTGGAATTGATCCTCGGGTTTTTTATAAAGGCATAGTAACCACGGAAAATGAGCGCGTAGGCATCAACTAAAAAGAGTCTTTTTTGGTCGGACATAGTCGTTTCTATTGTAAAGTCTAAAACTACAAAACTTCCTTGGGGCGTAGAAATTTATTGAAGGGCAATTCCAAATTTTTCGAAGGCCCAACAAGGCTATTGCTCATAACGAAGGGCGCGGATTAGGAGTACTAAAAACAAGAGGATTCCAAAGCTGTAAGCCATTGCTTTTATAAGGGTCTTTTTGGAAAACCTCCTTTTTTTCAGGGTATGGTCGGTCTCTGAGATTCTCATTATGTATCCCAATTTATTGATGGTTTCTATGGTAACCCCTTCTATATGGTGTATTGTTAAAAATTTCCGGAGGTCCGATGCTGCCTTCGAAATGGAATCTTCGGTGACCACTGTATTCTTCCAAACAAACTGCATGAGTTCTTCACGGGTTGACACATCGTTTTTGTTTGCCAATAGGAAGTAGAAAAAATCCTTGAGCCGTGGCTCCATAAAAACTTCCTGCCCATCTTGCATAACGATGCTACCCTTTTTGGGGTAAAAGGTGTAGGTTAGGAACTCAAGGGGCGTACTTGCTAGATTTTTCAGATTAGTTTCAGTCATTTTTCCATTGTTTTTCCAAGGGTTTCATTCCTTTTTTTGGAGTTTGGACCTATTAAAAACAAGATAATGAAAAAAGGACAAAAAATAATTAGTTGGATACTACGTGTTTTACTTTCGTTGGGTTTTCTCTTGGCCAGTTCGGGAAAGCTTACAGGGAATGAAGCCGTGATAGGGATGTTCGAAAATTGGGGATTTCCCACTGGGTTTTCTGTAATTATAGGTGTGCTGGAATTGTTTTTGGCTATTCTTTTGCTTATTCCCAAAACATTGAAGATAGCCTTGTTGGGTTTGGCAATTATCATGGTAGGGGCCGTGGTAACACATCTTATAAATGATCCTGTGGGTGAGGTAATACGGCCTTTGTTGTTTTTGGTACTCCTAGGGGTTGTTTATTATCTAAATTTTAGGAATAAAAACCCAAGGGTGTTAGAGCAAGAAATATAAGGGTTGCTTCCATCAAAAAAACCGCTTCTAAAGCGGTTTTCTCGTTTTGTTATGTATGTCCTATATGACTATTCTTTTATGAATTTACCATTAAATAATTGTGTTGAACCATTGTTTACGGTATAAAAGTAGTTCCCCGAGGCGTATTTGGAAACATCGATGGTTTGTTTTAAAGTTTCATTGGGTAGGGTGCCTACTTTTTTCATTTCAAGTAAGTTGCCCAGTAGGTCATAAACATTAATGGTTAGATTGGTATAGAGGGTAGGCATGCGGGCTTCTAGGGTAATATGGTTGTTGGCTGGATTGGGGTATGCTTTGTGACCATAAGATACAATGGTATTTTCGCCTACTGCTAAAGTTACATTGGTTATTAATCGTATAATTTGGGGGTTTATGATGGGACCATCCAGCGGTACGGCACAATTTATATAAATAGAATCGCCAGTTTGTGATACAGCAACTCCATTAGGGGTAGAAAAGGTGGCTGAGCCCCCATCGCCATCATCATTTCCACGGACACCGGTTCCTGCAAGAACATCCATCACCAAAGTATCTATGTTCAAGTAGAATATTTGTTGTCCGGAATAACTAGCAATGTAAAGGTTTCTGGTGTTGATGTCGTAATCTAAATGACCATTGCCAAGGACAGTGTTTCCTATTTCAGAAAGGGTTCCATCGGGCGTTATCTTTACAATTTTATTGTTGGAAAAATTGGACACATATAAGTTGTCGTTTTCATCTACTGTAATACCGTTTGGGCATGCAAATAAAGGGCCCGAGGCAAATACTGTGGAGGTGCCGGATGGGGTTACTTTTTGAATTGTATTACTGCCACAATTACATACATAGAAATTGTCTTGACTATCGAAAACAATCCCCACGGGAGAGGAAATCCCATCGGATGTAACAAAGGTTCTTACACCATTTACAATTTTATAAATAGCATTATCTCGGATGTCCGATTGGTGTAAAACACCATTACTGTCGAAATCGTTGCCAGAAGCACCGACAAAGTCTGTGGCATATTGTGTAAGATTTAAATCGGTATCGAGTTTAAGCACGTGGTTGGGCATGCCATCTGTATCGGGACCCCCCAACATGTCTCCAAAATCGCCAATATAAAGGTTGCCATCTTCATCCAATGACAATCCACCACTTCCTTTAAATTCATTAGTAATTGTGGTTACGTTTACTTGTGCAAAAAGGGCAGTACTTAGTAAGCAAAGAGTAATAAAGTATAGTTTTTTCATAGTGATATAATTTTATACCACGAAGAAAATTTATTGAGGGGTACAGGTTGTTATTCCTTATATAGGTTTACAAAGGAAAAAAGGAAGGTTCTGTCGGCAGATGGAGTTGATAGGCTGTTAAACAGTAGGTTGCTTTAATTTGAATTCTTTTGGGGTCATCCCCGTGAGTTTTTTGAAAGTGTTGTAAAAGGACACCCTGTTATTAAATCCACTGGCATAGATAACATCCGTTATGTTTAGATCCTGGTCATGTAACAATAGGTTTTTTGCCTCTTCAACCCGATACCCATTGACGAAGTCGAAGAAATTGGTATCGAAATGCTCATTAATGATCTGCGAGGTATGGTGACGGGACAGATTTAGCATTTCAGATAAATCGTTAAGACGTAAGTTGCTATCCAGATAGGGTTTTTCTGTTTTCATAAAATCCAGTAGAGTCTTTTTAAGTTCAAGGGAGTGGTTTCTGGTAAGCCCAGTGTTCTTGTATTTTTTAAAGGGAAGGACTTTGTCCATGGACAGGCCATTGAAAACATCGGGCTGTACAAGACCAAAATAGGTAACCATGCCCACAAACAAAATAAGCGTGTACGTAATAAAGTAGTCATGTGCAGTGGTAATTAACCCCAATCGAGATAGTACATAATAGGTGGTCATGGCAAATACATAACAAGCAAAGGAACCCAGAAGCCAGGTAATCCATCGGTTTTTATTGCGTCCCAATTCTTTCTTTTTGAAGGATAGAAAGGTTAAAGCGGTATAGAAAATCATTAATAAGATGATGATGTCGAAATTATATCTCAGGTTAATTACATAATCCCCCAATGTCCTGTTTAGTAAGACTTCCTGTTTTTCTTTAGCAGATAGAATAAAGAAAGGGATGTGGAAACAGATTATTACAATTGTAGGAATAGCATGAATGAGATCTTTAAGGCTAAAGCGTTTGTTTTCAACTACCCTTCTCGTATAGAGATAGATTAATGGCGGGTAGGAAACCCACAGGGCAGTAAGGACGCCATAGAGGTGAATACTCTCTATTTTAAATAGGAGTTTGGACCAATACAGAACATTGTAGGTTATATTAATGGAGAATAACAGTAAGTAAATTGCTAGGATGCGATTGGCTATTTTATCCCCCTTCTTTTTAAAAAAGAAGAAAATAGCCATGATGAATGCCTGAAACGAAAAAAACAAAAAAATGATTTCCCAGATGTTTAGCATTGTAAGATGGGTATATAAAGAGACTGTTATTCAAATGTATAAAGAACAAGTAAGAAATAACCAGAATAACATAAAAAGAAAAGCCGCATCTCCTCATAGCGACTTTTCATGATTTCTAGATATAGGATAACTCCCAATATCCTTTTAAGAGATATAAAATTATAGCTTATTTATTATGAAACTAGTAAGCAAATGTTATGGAGCAGTACGAAAAATACGACTCAAACCTAAGTGTATTTTAGTAGTTGCCAAAAGGGATAATAGGAAGGTAATTTTAAGTGTTTTTTTAAAAAATAGAAAAGCCACCACAGGTGTGATGACTTTTCGCCCCAAATTTGATTGACCCACCAATAGGCAGGGCAACCTACTTATGTACTTCAAAACTATAAAAAAATTATGGTTTTATAGGACTAAAAATCGAAATTATGTTGAAAATACGTGATTATACGTATATTTTAACATTCTAATAATCAATGTTTTAATGTTCTTTAATAAGAATAACCCTACAAATATGATTTAAGAAGATTACTTGTCTTTTAGGTAATAATCGGGAGGATATGCATTGATCTTATCATCTTGGTAAACGGTTGCATAAAATCCTTCGTGGATGGAATAAGCTCCTGTTTCACCTTTTTTGTTTACTGCAATGTATCCCACCTGAAAGTTTTCGTGGTTGGGATTTTTCTTTACAATTCGCTGAATGGCTTCTTCGCAAGCTGCCTGCGGGGACATTCCTTGACGCATTAACTCAACGATGAGAAAACTACCTACGGTTTTTAGAACTTCTTCACCCAATCCTGTTGCAGTAGCTGCTCCAATCTCGTTATCTACAAATAATCCAGATCCTATAATAGGTGAGTCACCCACACGGCCTGCCATTTTATAGGCTAATCCACTGGTGGTACATCCTCCCGAAATGTTTCCATCTTTATCTATGGCCAACATCCCGATGGTATCGTGGTTTTCGATATTGATAATGGGCTCGTACTTGGACGTTTTTTTCCACTCCTCCCAAGCTTTCCTGGAATTTTCGGTAAGTAGGTTCTCACTCTTAAACCCTTGCTCCAATGCAAATTGTCGGGCTCCTTCCCCTGCCATTAACACATGGGGGGTTTCCTCCATCACCTTTCTGGCAACGGAAATAGGATGTTTTATGTCTTTAAGGTATACAACGGCTCCGTAATCCCCTTCGCTATTCATGATACAGGCATCGAGGGTTACGTGTCCATCGCGATCGGGAAGTCCTCCAATACCCACACTCTGCCCTTCTTCGTTAGCTTCTTCCACCCTACAACCTGCTTCTATGGCATCGAGGGCACTTTTGCCTTCTTGTATTACCTCCCAGGCTTTGGTTACTGGATCGGGGACATTCCATGTACCGATAACCACAGGAATCCTTTTGGAATCAGATTCGGTAGGTGTAGTAGTTGCGATTTCTTTTTTTTCGGAATCCCCCTTGCAGCCTAAAGTAGTGGCTCCGGCTACCACCCCAAGGCTTCCCAAAGAGGTGTTTTGAATAAATTTTCGTCTTTTCATTTATATCATCTTATGTTTATTTCATCGACAAAGATCCAGGCTTTGCCATTGTGGGGAGCTCCCAAATGCCATTCGGGGAGGTCTCCCAGATTCTTTGCCACGATTTTAATGTATCGGGCACTGTACCCATTCATGTTAAATTGAAGGGTTTTTATTTCACTGTTATCAGAGGGGGTTTCTGAATCGATTACCTGTTTGGGGAGGTTTTTGTAAAAAGTCTTTCCTGGGGCTACAAAACATTCGACCTCGGTTGGATAAAAAATCCAACTCCTTTGGTCCTGAAGGAAACTCACTTCAATGGTTTCAATAGGTTTAACGCTTCCTAAGTCAACGATGGCAATAACATCGGTGTCTTGGTATCCCTGCCAAGCGCCCGTTCTAAAGTCCTTGGAACCTTTAATTCCATCGATAAGGGCATCATTACCACCAGCGTTGTACTGGTTGGCATATTCGGTCTCCAAGGAAATACTCACATTGGGATCAATTTTATAGAATTGGGTGGATAGCACTTCACTTTTTATCCCTCCTTTTTCAGCATAGGTTTTTACCAATGTTTCATCAGAAAGGGTAAAAGGTGCCTCGTAGGGAACAAAGGGTTCTTCGTTCAAAGCATAAAAAATAGTGGCTTCGGGATCGGACACATTTAAAACCACTTGGGTTTCATTCTTGAAAGCGACATCGCCTTCAGCAATAAAGGGAGCCTGGGTAATTAGATTTCCATCTATAGTGGTTTTGGGTTCTTGACCTTCGGCCGAACCCCATTCAGAAGCACTATTGGTCATTTCAAATTCAAGGAAACCACCATTCATAATTTCATCGTGACTAATGTAGGTTCTGTTTAAGGGTTCCCCATTAAGATGGACTGCTTTTACATACATATTCTCTTCCGAAAGATTTTTAGCAATGATGGTAAAAGTATTTCCGTTTTCCAGGTTGATGGTAGCTTTATCCACGATAGGGGTTCCTATGATGTACTCATTGCTTCCTGGGGTAACCGGGTAAAAGCCCAAGGCACTGAATACGTACCAAGCACTCATTTGGCCACAATCTTCGTTCCCTGAAATGCCATCAGGCGTAGGGGTGTACAGTTCGGTGAGTATTTGGTGTACCTTCTCTTGGGTTTTATGAGGTTTGTTCACAAAGTTGTACAGGTAAGCCATGTGGTGACTGGGCTCGTTTCCATGGGCGTATTGCCCAATGAGTCCTGTAATGTCTGCTTGATCCCTTCCCGAGGTTTCGCTCTTAACCGTAAACAACTCATCCAGATGTGCTTCCAACTTGTCTTTCCCTCCCATAAGTTGGTAGAGTCCGGTAATGTCCTGTGGGGCATACAAACTATATTGCCAAGCGTTGGCTTCGGTGTAATTGAAGTTTACTTCGAAAGGATCGAAAGGACCAAACCAGGTATTCCTAAAGCGTCCTTGCATGAAACCTGTTTCGGGGTTGTAAAGGTTTTTGTAGTATTGGGCACGAACGGCATACTCTTTTGCGGTTTCATCTTCACCCATGGCTTTGGCCATTTCCGAAATGGTCCAATCGTCATAGGCATATTCCAAGGTTTTGGAAACACTTTCACTTTCCTCCTCTACGGGAATAAAGCCAATGGATTTATACGATTCCAATCCTAAATGATCCCGTGTAGCACTGTGCTTCATGGCTTGTAGTGCTTTTTGGGCGTCGAATCCTTGAATTCCTTTAAGATAGGCATCGGCAATAACGGGAATCCCATGATAGCCTATCATACAACCCGTATAATTAGCCGAAAGGTCCCAAATGGGGATAATGCCTCCTTCGTCATACTTGGCAAGCATGGTGTTCACAAAATCGTTGGTGCGGTCCTGTTCTATGATAGTATAAAGAGGGTGTGCTGCACGATAGGTGTCCCAAAGGGAAAACACGGTATAGTAATCGAAAGCGTTGGTTTGGTGTATTTCCAGATCCATACCGCGGTATCGCCCATCTACGTCTTGATAAAGATTAGGAGCGATCATGGTGTGATACAAGGCACTGTAAAAGTTGGTTTTGTAATCTTCGTTGTTCGATTCGATTACGATCTTTTCCAGTTGCTTTTCCCAGGTATCATTGGCTTCCTGTTTTAACTGCTCGAAGGATTTGGAGCCTATTTCTTCATTTAAATTTTTTAGGGCCCCTTCCTCGTCCACAGCGGAAATACCTATTGATACAAACACTGGTTCGTTGTTGGGGTTTATAATTTCGATTCCTGCTTTCCTGGATCTTCTGTCTGGGGTTCTATGGAAGAATTCCTCCATTTTTATAGGATGCGAAAACCGAATATGGAAAAATAGTTGTTGATTGGTTGCCCATGCATTGGAGTGACGGAACCCTTTTATTTCTGTGTTGGATACCTTCGTAATATTAAAATCCAATAGTTGATCCCTGTGTTCCAGATCCAACATTACCCATTGGTTTTCGGGAGAAGGGTATTCGTATCGATGCATTCCTGCCCGTTCGGTTACAGTTAACTCTACGTGTATATTGGTAGAATCCAGATGTACTTTATAAAACCCTGGGGAGGCAAATTCTTCGTCGTGGCTAAAATGAGCACGATAGCCTTTTTTACCATTGGCTCCATTGTTAAAGTTGAGTTCGTTGGTAGGCATTAATAGTACATCGCCATAATCACTCACCCCCGTACCGCTAAGATGCGTATGGGAGAAGCCATAGATGTAATTGTCGCTGTAATGGTATCCACTGCAACCATCCCAACCATCCAATCGGGTGTCGGGGCTTAATTGCATCATGCCAAAAGGCATGGTAGCACCAGGATAGGTGTGTCCATGTCCGCCAGTGCCAATAAAAGTATTGACATAAGCGGTTAAGGCTTTGTCTTTTTCTGCTGGAGGGGGATTTTTTGGTTTTTTGTTACAGCCTGTTATTAATATTAGTAAAGCAAGAATAGTTAGGTTTCTATACATGTTTGGCTTTTGGATGGAAAAGATACAAAAACAAGTTAAAAAAAAGTGAAGGTACTAAAAGGCTTCTGAAAAGGAAGTTATCTTTATCGTTTAAATAGAATATTTTGCGCTGGATCATTTTTATTAGCATCTATATCTTGATAGATGTATATGCCTTTCAAGCCATTCGTACCCTAACCAAAAATCAATGGCTTTATGGTTTTTATGTGGTTGTTTCGGTACTGATTCTGGGATTGTTTATTTACCAATTAAATTATGGTTCCTCTACAAGAACCATGAACCCTTTTAGGATGTACACCTTCGGGGTGTTCTTGGCCATTTTCGTGCCTAAACTCTTTCTGGTCGTTTTTATGTTTGGAGAAGACGTTATACGATTGTTTGTGGGTGCTTTTTCCAAAATAGGAGGGAATGAGGAAGGATTCCATATGCCTTCCCGCAGAAAGTTTGTGAGTACGTTGGCTTTGGGAGTTGCTGCTATTCCGTTTACATCCTTACTATATGGGATGTACCGCGGTAAGTATAATTATCGGGTACTAAAATACGCTTTGGAGTTCGATGATCTCCCCGATGCCTTCGATGGGTATACCATTACACAAATTAGTGATGTGCATAGTGGAAGTTTCGACAATGAAAAGAAGATTAGTTACGGGATCGATCTTATTAATGAACAAAAAAGCGATCTTATTGTTTTTACGGGCGATTTGGTGAATAACATTACTGAGGAAATGAAACCCTGGAAAGGGTTATTTGCACGTTTAACTGCGGCCGATGGAGTGTATTCGGTATTAGGGAATCACGATTATGGGGATTATTTTGATTGGGAATCGAAAGAAGCTAAGGATAAGAACCTTCAGGATTTGAAAGACCTTCAAAAAGACATGGGTTGGAATCTTCTTCTGAATGAAAATAGGACCCTTTCCCGCAATGGGGAAAGCATTAAGTTGATTGGTGTGGAGAACTGGGGTGCTGGTTTTAAAAAGGCAGGGGATTTGAACAAGGCCTGTGAAGGAATTGAAAAAACCGATTTTAAAGTATTGCTCAGTCACGATCCCTCGCATTGGAAAGAGCAGGTTAAAAAAGACGATCGCAATTTCCACCTAACCCTTAGCGGACATACCCATGGGATGCAATTTGGGATCGAAATACCAGGTTGGTTTAAGTGGAGTCCTGTTAAATATAGATACGAAAACTGGGCTGGGATTTATGAAGAATTGGGAAGGTACATAAATGTAAACCGCGGGTTTGGATTTATAGGCTATCCTGGGCGTGTGGGAATTTTGCCAGAAATATCTGTCATCACCCTTAAAAAAAGGCGTAATACCGCATAATTCGCGGGAAATGTTATATTTGTAAGAACCAATTTTTCAAAATCTATGTCCAAATTTGGTGAATTAATTGAAACGCACGTTCCTGTTCTTTTGGATTTCTACGCAGAATGGGATCAGGCATGCAAGGATATGCATCCTGTTTTACGGGATGTTGCTGCTGCTTTGGGCGATAAAGCACGTGTGATTAAGATTGACATCGATAAGAACTCCGAACTAGCTGAAGCCTTACGGGTAAAGGGACTACCCACGCTTATGATCTACAAAAATGGCGAGATGAAATGGCGACAAAGTGGGGAGCAGGACGCCAATACCCTAATTGGGTTGGTTCAAGAATACGTTTAGTCGATCGCTCGGCATTTCCATCCTTTTTCTGAAATAAACTCCAATACTTTGGGCAAAGCATAGTATAGTTTGTCTTTGGCCTTTATACTGTCGTGGAAAATAACAATACTGCCAGGAGTTATGTGTTGTATGACATTTTTTAAGCACTGTTCTTCGGACACCTTACTGTCGAAGTCTGCACTTAGGATATCCCACATAATAATTTTGTAACCCAGTTCCTGTAGTTTTTTGGCTTGTTTTGAAGTCATTTTCCCGTAAGGGGGGCGGAAAAGTTTTTGGGCGCTTTTTTGATGATGGTGTATTACCCCTTCAGCTTTTAGGGTATCTTCTACATAAGTGTTGGGCGCTGTGTTCCATCCATTAAGATGATGGAAGGTATGGTTGCCAATGCTATGACCTTGGGAGATAACACGGTTAAAAACCTCTTTGTGTTTGGTGACATTATCCCCAATGCAAAAGAAAGTGGCTTTGGCATCGTATTTTTTTAGGGTGTCCAAAACCCATGGGGTCACTTCGGGGATAGGACCATCGTCGAAAGTAAGATACACAGCATTATCGTCATTGGGCAATCTCCAAATCCGGTTTGGGAATAGGCTTTGTAATAGGGTTGGGGTTTTTACCCAATACGGTCGCATGTCATTCTACAGTATCTATTTCTAAGCTGTCTCTTTCTTTCAATAAAGAATCTAAAAACTGTTCGGTTAATTGTTCCTTTCTCAAGAAATCCGTTTCTATATCGATTCCTAATTGTATCAAGAACCCTCGGAAGTTGTTCATGTAGTTCAGGAACTTTTCCTTTTCCTGTTGGTAGTATGCCGGGTCATCGTAGGTATACACCAATTCTACCAAACTTTCGTATTGGTTCATTTTGGTATATATCTCTTCATACATGCGCAATTGTTCATCCAAATCCATATCCCCATAATAGGTGAGGAATTCCTGATTCTTTTTGGCAGTTTCCTGATATACTTCACGGGCTTTTTCCACGTCTTCTATTTCGTAGTAGTTCTGAACAAAAGGTTCTAAAAGCGAATAGTACTCAAAATACTTTACAGGCATCTTTTCCATGGCCAAATCCAACACGGTTTTGGCTTTTTCAGTTTTTCCTTCTTTAATAAGGGTTTCTGCCAATCGTGCAATGTGGCTTCGGTAAGTGATTCCATTTCTTCGGGTTTCGGTATCGTGATAGATATCCGGGCTGCCACTATTGCCCCAATCCCAACTCATAACGATGTCGTACATTTTATCGGCATCTATTCGGCCCATATCGAATGGGTTCCTTGGGTCTACTGGAGTTCTTATGGGAACCAGTTTGTAAACAACCCCGTCTAATTGTAGGTAATCCTTCATCCATAGATAATCATCATCTCCAAAGGCACCTCCACTAAAATAAATAGGACGTTCCCAGTTGTTATTGGCAATAATATCCAACATAAGTAGGCGGTTTTTGTAAACAAAGTCACCTTTTAATGTAATGTCGATATACGGTACAATTTTATCCGCATCTTTGGCAGCTACTACACCGCTACGAAGTACCGCTTCCTTGTCTACAGGAATCCTGATGACCTTAGAAGGGAAAGAACTAATCATTTGTCCGCTGTTGAGCTCAACCTTAGTGGCTGCATTATCGCTTCCTGCCCAGTTCATCCATGTTTTAATATCCAGCGTATCCTCTTTGGTTTCCAGGTAGGCTATCACATCGCGGGTACCATAGGTATATTTGTCATGGGTAAGCTGCGAAGGGATTGGATCGCTGGTAAAGGCCTTTTTCTTCATATCGTCAATGTACCAATCGGTTTGGAACAAACTGGTATTGATTATACGGACATCTTGACGATATTCTTCTATGTTTTGTTGGTACCAAAGGGCAAATGTATCGTTATCACCTATGGTAAAGAGGATGCTGTTGGGAGCACAGGAGTCCAAATACATCTTACCCATGGAGTTGGCGGTGTATCGATTGGATCTGTCATGATCGTCCCAGTTTTGGGTAGCCATGAGAACTGGTGCTGCCAATAGGGTTGCCCCCAATACAATGGGGATGGCGGTTTTGGGCTTAATGTACTGTTTTAATAGTTCGTAAAGGGCATACACTCCAAATCCTATCCACATGGCAAAAACGTAAAAAGAACCAACCAATGCATAGTCCCGTTCCCTGGGTTCGTAGGGTCGCTCGTTGAGGTAAACCTTTAAAGCCAATCCTGTAAAAAGGAATAGCACCAACAATACCCAAAAGCTTTTGTTGTCGTTTTTGGCATGGAAGACCAATCCTAGGATACCAAGTATTAATGGCAAGAAAAAGTAAGTGTTCCTTGCTTTGTTATCCGCTAGATCACTGGGTAAATTGTCTTGGGGGCCCAATCGCCATTCATCTATAATAGGGATACCACTGATCCAGTTTCCATGGAGTCTGTCCCCCTGTCCTTGTACATCGTTTTGCCTCCCTGCAAAATTCCACATAAAATAACGCCAATACATATAGCTAAACTGATGCTGGAGCATAAAGGTCATGTTGTCCCAGAAAGAAGGCTTTTTAATGTCGAGGAATGGGCCAAATCGGGTTAGGAAATCATTGTACTCGTCCCAATCTACCAGATCCCTGGCATGGGCCTGTTTAAATTTTGCGACTTCTTCCACCAATCGTTGTTCACCACGGTAAGCATATTTTATACCAAACTCCACCCCATCTGTATGTGCTAGATAATTGGCATTGTGTTCTAAACTCCACATTCTGGGAAGGAGTGCTTTTTGGGCATCATCTAGGTTTTGCCCTGCGTTTTCCCATTCGTTAACCACTACATACTTTCCTGTCTTCAGATCTTTTTCGTATTTGGGCTTATCGTCTTTATAAGGGTTTTGTGGATCCAATCCTACATAGGCTTCTGTAAACTGCGGGCCATAGAAAAGGTGGGTTTCGGGGTATTGTTCCCTGTTGTAATAGGCTAACAATTCCCGGGCATTGTTCGGGTTGTTCTCGTTAATCACCGTACCGGCATTGGCTCGAATAGGAAGCATGAGCCAACTGGAAAAACCGATAAATATAAAGAGAACACAAAGTAATAGACTGTTGTACATAACATACCCGTGCTTTCGGGTATATTTTAATCCAAAATAGAACAGTGCGATAAATAGTAACCCTGCTATAATGGTCCCTGAATTAAATGGTAGTCCCACGGTATTCACGAAAAACAATTCGGAAGCACTGAAGAACTTTAGTGTCATGGGTAGCAATAGCTTAAAGATGAACAAAAGGATAGCTACCGTAACAATATTGGCAATGATGAAATTCTTGATGGTTATTTTCTTGTACTTCTTGAAGAAGTAAAGGAATCCTATGGCAGGGATGGTTAACAGGGCCATAAAGTGTACCCCAAAAGATAATCCTACAATAAATGCAATGAGGATAAGCCATCGATCCCCTCTAGGGGTAAACATTTCACGTTCCCACTGGAGTCCACAATAGAACATAATGGACATAAGGCAGGCTGCGGCGGCATATACTTCGGCTTCTACGGCACTGAACCAAAAACTATCACTAAATGTAAAAGCCAGGGAACCTACTGCAGCACTTCCCAAAATGGCAATGCTGTTGTTTTTGTTGAGTTCGCTGTTCTTGGAAACAATATTGGATAGCAATATGGTGAGCGACCAAAACATAAACAGTATGGTAAATGCACTGGCAAAGACCGACATGAGGTTAATGGTTAATGCAATGCTCGTAGCGTCCATGGCAAAAATGGAAAAGAAAGCACCGAGGAGTTGGTACAGCGGAGCCCCAGGAGGGTGCCCAACTTCTAGGTTACTGGAAGTGGTAATGTATTCCCCAGCATCCCAAAAACTCACGGTGGGTTCTACGGTTAGCCAATAGGTAAGGAGTGCTATCGCAAATACGGACCATCCTAAGATCTGGTTCCATTTTTTGAAATTGAAATCGCTCATGAAGGTTTGCTCTTAACGTTGTGGCGAATTTACTAATTATCTGCCAAGCGGAATGATAAAAATTTACTAACGGAGCATAAGAGAAGTACTTTTGACTTAAAAAAGGGGTGGATTTTGGGACTAGACCCGAAAAACGGGGTTTTGTGAATGGAGTGGAGCATAGGTGAGCATCATTTTTCTGAAAAATTTGTTTGTGTGTCCCAAAGAATGTTTTAAATTTGCGCCCACATTATGGTATTGGCCCATGGTGTAACTGGCAACACGTCTGATTTTGGTTCAGAAGAGTCTAGGTTCGAGCCCTAGTGGGCCAACTTAAAAACCCCAAGCGAAAGCTTGGGGTTTTTGTTTTTTGCGAGATTTTCAACTTTAATTAACCAAACACACTTCACATTTCCCTTGAATCAAAATCTGGGAAACAGTTACTTCGCGGTTCGGGATATTGGGAATATGCACATCTACGGATAAACAATCTACCTTGCCACAATTCAAACATTGAAAATGCGGGTGGGCATCTAAGTGTCCGGATATTGAACAATCCTGGCACTTCGCATACCATTTAATTCCGTTTTTATCTAAGAAAGAGTGTAGGATGCCATCGTCTTCAAGTTTATCCAAAACGCGGTAAATAGTGGTCTTATTTAGCTTTGAATCAAGACGTTTAATCAACGCTATAACAGAAATAGCGCCAGAATCCCTTCGGAATTCATCCAACAACATCGCAACAGATTGTGTTTTTCTAATGATACCCATAGCACAAAGTTATTACAACTTAGTTGCAATAACAAATGATATTTCTATATTTGCAACTCAGTTGCATTAACACAATAGCATAGAAATGAAATTAATTCTACAAAGATCGGATACATTTGGTGCCATAACGAGTACCCTATGCATGCTACATTGTCTTGTAACTCCCCTGTTTTTTATCGCTCAGGCAAGCGCTGCGGTGGGGCACGGGGAAGCCCCGGTATGGTGGCGGAGTTTGGACTATTTATTTCTGGTCATTTCTTTTTTAGCTGTATATAGATCAGCCCAAATCACTTCAAGCAGTTTTATAAAACCTGCATTGTGGATTAGTTGGATTGCACTCTTTGTTGTTATTGTAAATGAAAAGTTAGGGTGGATTCCCTTGCCAGAATATAGTATATATGCACCTGCAATGGCACTTGTGGGATTGCATCTATACAATCGGAACTATTGCGAATGTAAAACGGATAATTGCTGTGGAGATTATGAATGAGGAACAAATTGAAATAATAGGAGATAACCACATTTCTTTCAGCGCTGAAACCCCGCTGTTACCAAATGCATTCGATAAGTCCGATGATGAAAAAATCGAAAACATTCAACAGTATTTCGGAATGATCATGGAGGAGCTTGGGCTTGACCTATCTGACGATAGTTTGTCGGGTACCCCCTATCGTTTTGCCAAAATGTATGTAAAAGAACTGTTCTATGGTTTAGACCCCAGGAATAAACCTAAACTTTCAACCTTTCAGAATAAATATGGCTACAAGAAAATGCTGGTGGAGCAAAAGATTACCATTGACTCAGCGTGCGAGCATCATTTTTTGCCTATAACCGGACATGCCCATATAGCTTATGTGCCCAAGGATAAAGTGATTGGGCTTTCAAAAATAAATCGACTGGTAGATTACTATGCACACCGTCCCCAGGTTCAGGAAAGATTGTCTTTGCAAATACTGAAAGACCTACAGAACACCTTGGGAACAGAGGATGTAATTGTTATGATTTGTGCCAAACACCTATGTGTTTCCTCAAGGGGAATAAAGGACAAAAACAGCTTTACTACCACTATAGAATATGGAGGGTGTTTCGATGACAACTTAAAACGAGATCAATTTTTAAATATGATTAACAATCAAATAGACTAATAATGATAACAAAAGAACAAGTGCTGGAGGCTCAAAAGAAATGGGGGGAAGGCGTTGTACAAATAGGGTCATTAAAAGACAACAGGACAGAATGTGAGGCCTATGCAAGCCAATTTCTCGATGAGCGCTATGCTTTTGAAAAAGGCCCTGTTTTATTTAAACCGACCAAATGCGCCATAGAGCAGTTTAGGCCCACCAAACCAGAAGCTTTGTCCTATTTCATTGCAGGAGAACACAGAGCTTGTGAGGAAGACAAGGGATTTGCTATACAGCCATGGACAAATGTAAGGTTTGATAATGCAGGGCTCATTTTAGAAGACAACCGTGCCATTGCTATGGGGAATTATTTTTTTACCGATTTAGATGGTAATGAGGCAAAAGTGGAATATACTTTTGGTTACAAGGTAATAGATGGGGTGTTGAAAATTGATGTACATCATTCCTCCTTTCCCTTTCCAAATCCAGAAACTGTGGTCTAATGCGTAAAAATCTGTTTCTTTTATGCCCAACCGATTGCTTGGAATCCATTGTAAACAATGTATTTAAGCATGAGAATTATTTCTATACATCCCTCGGGAATTCTTTTGTCTCGGATATTGAAACATTGGGAGGCATACAAGAAACGATTAAAAAGCACAATATCAAGATGATTTACTTTGTCCTTTCCAATGACAATGAAGTCATTTTAGACGCATTGGAGGGACAATTCTTTTCGGGGATTACAGGGTTGGAAACATTTTATGGTGAAATTGAAAGACAAAAAGAGCATTCGAATCTATCGAGCAAAACAGACGATCGTCAATTTGCTATTCTATCGTATTATTTAAATAAAAAAATAAAAGAATTGCGATTTCAATTAAGGAGTTTGTTTAACAATCCCATAGAGATAAAAGGGCAAATTTATGATAGGTATGATTGTACATTCAAAGATATATATCCTGATTTAATTTGTCTGGAAAAGCATTATTTGAATTAGATATAAAATGAAATACAAGCGATGGGAATTGATTATTCTTATTTAGTTAGGTAAGAAGCTTGTATACAATGGGGATACTTCCTTTTATGGTAAGTTAGGGAGTACTCAACAATCCAATGGCTCCAAGAGATGCCGAACTCGCGGAGCCTTGGTTTTCATTGAATAAGAAAGAGTAAAAGTTAAATTAGGTAATAGTTTGGGTTTGCCCGTTTAGTGAACGCGGGTTTACTTAGAAAAACCCCTTGGTTTCAAGGGGTTTTTTGATTCTCGGGATTTTAATTTATTGTTCCTCTTTCTCTTTATCCTCCTTCATCATTTTTTCATCTTCTTGGGTAACACGCTCGTGGTCTTCTTTTATGCTTTGGTGTTCCTTCTCCATGGCTTCGTGTTCCGTTTTCATGGTCTCATGTTCTGCAGTCATTTCCTCTAGGGTCATGTCGCCAGATCCATGTTTGGTTTCCAATTCAGCATGTTTGGCAATTAATGCCTCATGGGCTTCAATAAGTTCCGCATGCTTGGAAAGTATAGCACTATGCTCATTTTCCATGGCTAGGTGAATGGAATCGTTTTCAATCCCTTTATGAGCTTCGATCATCTGGTTGTGATCGTCTTGCATGTCGTTATGCTCTTTGGTCATAGCATCATGAGAGGCTTCCATGGCTTTATGCTCTTCAACCATGGCTTTGTGCTCTGGGGTTTCGGCTGGATTTTGTTTGCAAGAAAACAGGGAAAGTGTAATTGCAAAAAGGACTAATGTTAGGGGTGTTTTCATTTTTTTAAGATTTAATTAACAGTTAAAGGTATTCAATTTTGTGAAACCAAGGAGTTTGTTGCAGGAAAATAATTGTACTTTTAGCTGGTTATTATCATAGATAACAGAAGTTTACTTCGTTTTTTTAGACTTTTAAAATTGAAGCAACGCCTAGGTACTCATATTATCCCATTACTCTTTACGGTAGCCTTTCTTTTACCAAGAATTGCCGACCTTCATGTACTCGAACATTTATCTGAAGGCGATGCTCCAATTTCCTGTGAACTATGCGATGACCTAATACAAACCCAGCAATTTGACCTCAGTTTAGCACAAGTCTCCAGTTATGAGGACGAAGTTCAGCATATCCCTAGTCAATTTGTTGTCTTTACCCACTATGATGTTCCAAGGGAAACGATAGTCTCTCCAACAAGTATTTATAACAAGCCTCCACCTATTGCTTAGGGTAGAGCGAATTCCATTTACCGGACCTAAATAACATGATTTCTGAGCGGGAACCATTGCTTTATTTGTAAAGATCGATGTAGTCCTATTGGTTATAACCCTATGTGGTCTGGTTATATTCCAAGTTGCATACTGTGAAGTCTTGAACTTTTGGAGAAGCGCACTCCCCATTTTGTCCTATCGTAGTTCGCCTTTGCAACTGCACACTACATTATCAATTTTTATTATCAACCAATTTGTATTCACATGATACGTACAAACAATCTTACCAAAAAATACGACCAATTGGTCGCTTTGGATCAGCTTAATCTAACTGTAGAACAAGGAGATATTTATTGTTTACTTGGAGCCAATGGAGCTGGTAAGACTACAACCATTAATCTACTGCTCGGTTTTATTGCTCCAACATCGGGAAGTGCACATATCGATGGGATGAATGTATTCGAAAATAACAAGGCCACCAAAAAGGTATTGGCCTACATCCCCGAAAACCTAATGCTTTATCCCAGTCTTACAGCCTTGGAAAATCTCGATTATTTCTCTGGGATAGCTGGAAAGAAGCTACCGGCGTCTCAATTGAAAACCTATCTAACCGAAGCTGGATTGCAGGAAGAAGCCTTCAAAAAGCGTATCTCAACCTTTTCGAAAGGGATGCGTCAAAAAGTGGGGATCGCTATAGCTCTTGCCAAAGATGCCAAAGCATTGCTTCTTGACGAACCTACTTCTGGTCTCGATCCCAAAGCCAGCAATGAGTTTGGTCAACTGCTTCAGAAGTTACGGGAGAAAGGGGTAGCTACACTTATGGCTACGCACGATTTGTTCCGAGCAAAAGAAGTAGCAACGCATATCGGCATTATGAAAGATGGACAGTTGAAACAGCAGTTCACTGCCGATGATATTTCACTTTCAAAACTTGAAAGGGCTTATTTAGAAACCATGAACTATAAAGAACAAGTATCATGATTTTAAAAACATTCTATAAAGAAACCAAAGAGTTGTTCCGCGATGGTCGTGTTCGTATTTCATTTCTAATTGTCTTGCTCCTTCTGGGAATGGCTATTTGGATTAGTGTTGGTCACTATCGCAACATCAACCAACAATACGAAACCGCTTTAACGGAAGAGCGTACCATTTGGGACAATCAAGGAGAAAAAAACCCACATTCTGCTGCCCATTTTGGTACGTATGCCTTTAAACCCAAGTATCCTTTGTCGCTCTTGGATCAAGGGGTCGATAAATATGTGGGAACGTCTATTTTTTTGGAAGCCCACAATCGCAACGAAGCCCAATTTAGTGCCGCTGCCGATCAAACAGGATTGGCTCGTTTTGGCGATCTAACTCCAGACTTCGTTCTTCTTTTCATCATCCCATTGCTAATTATCCTTTTGGGATACAATAGCTTTACCAAGGAACGGGAAATGGGAACCCTTACCCTTTTAAAAAGTCAGGGCATTTCTACTTGGAAATGGATTGTTGGAAAGTGGATGGCTTTGTTCCTTCCCATATTTGTTATTACGGCTGTTTTGTTTTTAACTGCTGGAGTTTTGCTTTCCAACCTTAAAGACTTCGGTGTTTTTAGTTGGGATTCGCTCCTGCTATTATTCCTTGTATATACAGGCTACTATGCTATTTTCATTAACCTCGTATTGTTCATTTCAGCGAAAGTGAAAAAATCGGGGATTTCATTAGTGTTATCTCTTTCACTATGGATTTTGGCTTGCTTGGCAGCACCCAAGGCAGCTAGTAATATTGCTGAAAACAAATATCCATATCCCACTAGGCAAGAATTTGCAGCCAATGTACTTAAAGATAAGAAGGAAGGCCTGGATGGCCATAATCCTTGGAGTAAAGAAGCCAAACTGTTGAAAGAGGAAGTGTTGAAAGAATATGGCGTGGATAGTTTGCATAAGCTGCCTTTTAACTTCGATGCCTATCGCATGCAAAAAGGAGAAGAACACGAGGCGCGGGTATATTTTAAGCATTACAATTATCTAAAGGAACAATTTGCACAACAATCGAAAATCTATAGAGGCTTAGCGGCTATTTCACCTTATTTACCTACCCGGTTTATGAGTATGTCCATTGCGCATACCGATTATGTCACACATTGGGACTTTTCCGATGCTGCGGAGAATTATCGAATTGCTACCCAGAAGTTTCTGAATGGCAATTTTGCCGAGAATTCGGAATATGGTCAGTGGGGCTATAGGGCCGATGCAGATTTTTGGAAAGAACTACCTCCTTTCGAATACGATCCACCTGAACTTAAAGAGGTCCTAAAAGGGAATAGCTCTAATTTGATGATTTTGGGGATTTGGCTTTTTGGCTCCTTCGGCTTGCTTTTGTTTACAACTAAAAGAATCTAACCATGTTGAAATACAATTTTAAATACGAACTAAAATTACTTCTAAGAAGTAGATGGATTCAAGTATTGAGCTTACTGTTGCTGTTCCTATTCGGTTTTTCAGCCCTTAATGGCAAGCAAAAAATAGAAATACGGAATAATGTAATCTCCAATGCCAAAGAAGAGGCTAGAGAGAATGATGTCATGATGCTTAAATTGTTGGACTCTGTGTCTCAAGGTCTCACAGTAAGTGTCCCGAGATGGACCATACCCACCAGCCCCATGGCTGTAGGGAATTACTATCCGCGGGTTGCAGCGATGGATCCTCAACCCCTTGCTTTCATAGCTACAGGGCAATCCGATCTATTTACCCCATATATAAAACCCAAGGTTTCGGGGGATGACTTCACTTTGAATTTTACGGAAATGACAAGCCCTGTACAGCTGCTGTTTGGTAGTTTCGACTTGGCTTTTGTAATTGTTTACCTTTTACCTTTATTGATCATCGCGTTTTCTTATAATGTCCTTTCTGCCGAAAAAGAAAGTGGATCGCTTCGCTTATTGCTTTCCCAACCAATTAGGATACATAAATGGTTGTTGCAAAAACTCGGCTTGCGTTTCTTTTGGTTATCCGTTTTGGTTATTGGTTCCATGACCCTTGTCTTTCTCCTTTTTGGGATCGATTTTACGTCCCAGTTAGGGACATTTTTCACCTTATTAGCGCTTACCCTGGCCTATATGTTATTTTGGTTTGCATTGGCTTTCTTAATAAACCTATGGGTAGGTAGTTCGGCGAAAAATGCTGTTTCGTTAATAGGTCTTTGGGTGGTTTTTGTACTACTGGTTCCTTCAGTATTAAACCAGTTGGGCAATTCCCTGTATCCAATGCCTTCACGTACCCTAATGATCAACGAAATGCGTACTAAGAAGACAGAAGTCTCTAAACGTCAGGATGAGATATTGGATAACTTTTTACGTGATCATCCGGAATATGCACTTAACGATACTACACAGTCGAGAGGTTTTTACCACCGCTATATGGCTTCCCAGAAACTCATAAAAGAAGAATTGGCCCCCATTCTCAATACTTATGAATTACAGTTGCAAAAGCAGCAAGATTTAGTGGGACGACTTAAGTGGATTTCCCCAGCACTCACCATGCAGGAATCCTTAAACAAGTTGGCAGGTACTTCTACATCGGATCATGAAAACTTTCGAAAACAAGTAGTAACCTTTGCCGAAACATGGAGGCAGCACCTTATGCCCTTTTTGTATAACAATAAGAAGTTTGAGGCGAGTCATTATGAAGATTTACCCAAGTTTCAATTTAAACGACAATCAATAGCTACGGGAGCTGCGCTATTTTTCCTTTTTTCGATTTCCATAGGATTGATGAATCTTGGGTTGTTGTTCTCTGGTAGTAGATGGAAGAGTTCTAAACTAATAGATTCTTAATATGAAAATTATATAGGATTGCCAACCAATTTTACTTCAGGATTTCTAAAGGGGGGCAGGGTATTGGCATCCGTAGTTTTCTCAACCTGCCCCCCTATTTTTGATCAAGCTGTTATTCTTTAACTAACTGTTTTACCACTTGTCCAAACTCACTACGAATCACCACCAAGTAAATGGAGGAAGCCAGCTGGGTAATATCAAGCGTCTTTTCCGTACCCATATTTACTAGATTGATAGTTTGAATGCGTCTTCCGCTAATATCATAAATAGACAATGCATTAAGGTTGATACTTTGAGGATTGCTTAAAGACACCGAGTGGGTAGCTGGGTTGGGATATAACAGAATTGTTTCCAGACCCTCACGATCTTCTACACCAAGGGTGTCGTCCACGGTAAGTTGAAACGTACAACTGGTTGAATTTGCATTACTGTCTTCCGCTGTTAGGGTTACCGTATACACCCCGACAGGTAATTGTGTGCCTGGTGTCGGGTTTTGCGTAGTGTTAGTCACTGGATTGGTACAATTGTCGGATACCGTTGCCATTCCATTGGCAAAATAATCAGGAACCGTATAGGGAGGCCCTCCAGCAATATCCACGGTTTGATCGGCAGGACAGGTGAGCATTGGATCTTCCGTATCCGAAACAACCACATCAAAAGTACAGGTAACGGTATTTCCACAATCATCGGTGATTTCAAAGGTATTGGTCGTCGTTCCTACTGGGAACATTGCCCCCGAAGCCAATCCCCCTGTTTGGCTTACCGTAACTCCGCCACAAGCATCAGTGCCCGTTGGAGCTGTATAATTTACAATGGCTCCACAAGCCCCAGGATCGTTGTTTGTGGCAATATCATTAGGACATGTAGGTGTAGGTGGAACGGTATCAATCACTGTGATGGTTTGTACACAACTAGCCGTATTTCCACTAGCATCTGTAGCCGTCCATGTTCTTGTAATGACTTCGGTGTTTCCACATCCACTTACAGAACTATCACTAAAAGTAAGGCTTGGTGAAGGATCGCATGTGTCAGAAGCTGTGGCAAACCCCGTATTGTTGGGAGAAGTATCATCCCCGCATTGTATAGAAACATTGGGAGGACATCCAATAGCAGGAGGGTTACTATCGGTTCCATCGGTCAAAACAACTGGATTGCTAGGCCAGGTAGTAGCACAAGCTGCGTTGTTGGAATCCTCTATTTGAACATCGTATGAATTTGCCGCTAAATTGGTAAATACGCCATTTCCAACTTGATTAATAGCTGGACCCGGAGGAGAAGTGGGAGTAATGGTATAACTGATGTTTACACAGGTAGGGCAAGAAGCTGTTACGGTAAGGGTTCCATCATTTTCTCCTGGACAGGAAGGCGGGCTTGTGGTTACATTCGAAATTTGAATGTTACAAGCAGCACCTCCAAACAAGGGAGCTTCCCATAGACCACGCCCATAGGTTCCTGCGCGTATTTTGTTATTGGTATGGTTTATTTCCAGATCGAATACGGGGACATTGGGCAGTCCGGTTCCACAGAGGGTCCAAGGTGTTACATCGGAGCGATAAAATACCCCAATCCCCGTGCCTACATAAATGGCATCCATAGGGGAACCTCCTGTATTTTCGTAAACAATACTCAAAGCAGGCGTATTGGGTAATCCACTGGAAATATTGGTCCAACTGGCTCCTGCATTCATAGACTCAAAAACTTTTAATGTTGAATTGTATCCTCCCACAGTAACCCAAACTCTATTGGCATTGGCAGGGTCTACAGCAATAAAGGTAACTGTTAGGGTAGACCAAGGGCCAGTTATCGTCGTCCAACTTCCTCCCGTGTTGGCAGAAGTTTGAAGGGTGCTCCCCACAGCTGCGTACAATCGAGCAGGATCATTGATCCCCACAGCTAAGGCACCACGCCCATCCGAACCTAAATTGGTCCAGGTGTTTCCTTGATTGGTACTACGATACACATCGCTATAGCCTCCATAAATAATATTGGGATTACTGGCATCCATGGCATAGGGGGTAACCCATGCCCCTGTAGAACCTCCAGGCTGAATCCCTGTTGCGGTGGAACCACCATCAAATGACCGTTGCAATCCACCGAACTGAAAGCCATAGTACATCGTATTATTGTTGTTGTAATCAATCATACAGTCCATTCCGTCTCCTCCCAAAATATGTTGAATGGTTGGGGATCCTGTATATTTATTGGAACCATTATCCTGAGATCCACCAACGATAAGGTTTTGGTTGGCTTCCACTCCCGCAATTCTATAAAATTGCATGATTTGAAGTCCATTCCATATGTTGGTCCAGGTAACCCCGCCATTGGTGCTTACCGAAATACCTCCATCGCTTCCGCAGTACAAGGCATTGTTTATAGGATTGAAGACTAATTCATGAATATCCGCATGTACGTATGGCGTGCCATTGGGTTGAAACCAATGAGCAATTAACGAATGGCTAGTCCCTCCATTAGTGGAACGCCAAATATTAATTCCACCAGTTATGGTAGTATTTGCGTTGTTGGGATCTACAGCAATGGCCAAATCATACCATGACTGATCACTTGAGTCTGTCCCATTAATGCTATGTCCCAATATATTGGGTGTTGTGGATCGGGTACTAAAAGAAACTCCCGAATCGGTGGAACGGTACAGACCGTTAAAAGTACTGCTGCCACTGGAACCTCCTGGTCCTGCCAAATAGTATACATAGTTGGCATTGGCAGGCGTCACGGCAATAGCTGCCCTGTTTTCCCCTCCCGGTAATCCTGTACTTACAACCCCCCAACTGGTTCCTGTATCTACAGATCGATAGAACGTGTTCGTAGTAGTGGCGTACATGGTACTTGGGGTTCCAGGTTTAAATTCGATATCCCGAAAATTCCCTGATTGTACGGTAGACCACGTATTCCAACCGTCGGTTGTTTTAAGGATCCCGACTGTGGTTGCCGCAAACATGATATTAGCATTGGTAGGATGCATGAGCAGTTTGTAACCCCTATTAAAGTTGGTAACTCCCCAGGTGAGTCCTGTGGTATTCCATGTGGTTCCCCCATCTGTCGATTTCATGACCCCGATGGATTGTGTATCCCCTCCATCTCCATCCCCCGTTAGGATGTATACGGTGTTGGGATTGGAATGATCTACAGCAATACCTGATACACCTATACTGGCAAGCATATCTGCCATTGGGGTCCAAGTGCTGCCTCCGTTGGTGGTTTTCCATACGCCTCCTGCAGGAACTCCTATGTAAATGGTATTGGCATTGGTGGGATGAAAAGCTATCACGTTTACACGTCCCAAGCCTCCATTGTATCCCCCTGGACCATTGGTATAGGCAGTTGGTCCTAACGGAGTCCAAGTGCCACTGGATCGACCGATGGGCGAACTTTCTGCGCGGGTGTAGGCAATAGCATCCCAAGTAAGCTTACTGAAGTTTAGTAGCTTACCATCGGAATTTACCATGCGTTCCATTTTGTATTCCCAACGCTTGTACTGTTTGTAACCACTGCCCCTTCCTTTGTCCCTATCTGCAAAGTAAGTTTCGGCAAGTGTTTGAATTTCCTGTAGGGTGGTGCCCTCGTTTGGGTTAAGAATTAAGTCAAGATATTCTTGCGCGTGAAGTTGTTGAAATCCTAACCCAAAAAAGAAAACTAAAGGGAGCCATATTTTTTTCATAACTGGCTGATTTTCTGGATTATATTCCAACAAGATACCACAAAAAATCTACATTTTGGATGTAATTTTTCAGAAATAACTACCCTAATGGAAAATAAATTGCATCATTTTTTTATTGCTGCGTCTCAGGGAATAGTTAACACGAATTCTTATCAAAAAATATATAGAAATGAAACATACTAATTTACCTGTGGCAGTCATTGGGGGAGGTCCTGTAGGATTGGCTGCAGCAGCACATTTAACCAAAAGAAATATACCTTTCTTGTTGTTCGAAGCTGGGGATTCCGTTGGGCATAATTTCATGTCCTGGGGACACGTTCGGGTTTTTTCCCCTTGGAAATACAACATCGATAAAGCCGCCGCTGAGCTACTGTTGCAAACCCCTTGGGAGGCTCCTGATGGAGAAGGACTTCCAACTGGGAAAGAATTGGTGGAAGATTATTTTAGGCCTTTGGCTTCACATCCCTCCATTGCCCCCAACCTTCGTCTAAACACCAAAGTCCTTTCCATAGGAAGAAAAGGATTGGATAAAATGAAGACTTGGGGTCGCGAAGACAAACCCTTTTCCATTAAAGTGGAGGAAAATGGAACTATCGTCTATTACGAAGCTAAGGCAGTTTTGGATGCTACAGGAACGTGGAACCAACCCAACCCTATAGGATCGGGAGGGGTCTTTGCCGAAGGGGAACAAGAGTTACAGAATCATATTTTCTATGGAATTCCCAATGTTAAAAAAGAAGCTAGGAATCGCTATAAAGGCAAGAATGTTGTGGTGGTAGGTGGCGGACACTCTGCCATTAATGCGTTGTTGGATTTAGCTGAACTGCAAGAAGAATT
>JANQKN010000191.1 GCA_028281065.1 Flavobacteriaceae bacterium
AAGGGGGTAAAAAATAAAAAAGGTAAACAAGAGTTTACCTTTTTTGCCCCAAATCTTACCATGAACTTAACCTACTTATGCTATGGTATAGAGCAAATATAGAATATAAAATCAAAGAGGGTGCAGATTTTTCCTACTTTTGGACAAATTGCATTTATTATCGATAAAATGCAATTTTGGCGGTTTATTCTTAATTTTTTTAACAAGTTTGTTAATATGCACGTGCGGGATTACCCTCGTAAAAGTGCACAAAAGCCCTATTTACGACCCGTTTTCCTCCATTAGTTGGGTAGTTTCCAGTGAAGTACCAGTCTCCTAAATTTTTTGGGCAGGCCTTGTTCAGGTTTTCCACCGATTGAAAAATAACCTTCACATTAGAAGTTACTTCTTCGTCGGTGATGATTTCTGCTATTTTATCGGAAATTTCTTCATCCGTAAAAGGTGCATACAGCTCTTTTACATGATTTATAATTTCGGCACCTTCCTCACGTTCCAGTTCGGCTTTGCACTTTTTGTAGATTTTTTCGATAATAGCTCCAGTTCCTCTTTCTTCGTGCAAGGCTTTGGCAGCATTAAATGCAATTAGGTCTTCCAAACGTGCCATATCGATCCCATAACAGTCGGGATAACGGATCTGTGGGGCCGAAGAAACCACAATGATCTGCTTGGGATTTAAACGATCCAACATTTTAAGGATACTCTTCTTTAAGGTGGTTCCCCTAACAATACTGTCGTCTATAATAACCAAATTGTCTGTGGGCCTTACCAAACCATAGGTAACGTCGTATACGTGAGCTACTAGATCATCTCGGCTACTGTCCTCTGTAATAAAGGTTCGTAGCTTAACATCCTTTATGGCAAGCTTTTCCGTTCGTATTTTATGGGCAAGTATCTCCTTTAACCGCTCGTTGGTCAACGTATCCTTTTCCCGTAGGATGGCATCGTTTTTCTGTTTGTTGAGTTCGTCTTGGGCGGCTTCCAGCATTCCGTAGAAGGAAGTTTCTGCCGTATTTGGGATAAAGGAGAAGACGGTGTTCTCGGTATCGTGGTCTATGGTCTCCAATACTTCGGGCATAACCAGTTTTCCCAGCATTTTCCGTTCTTGATAAATCTCAGCATCACTTCCACGTGAGAAGTAAATACGCTCAAAGGAACAGGACTTTCGTTCAAGCGGTTCCATGATTTCGGAGATTTGCATATGCCCGCTTTTTTTAACGATCAGGGCATGACCTGGATCCAGTTCCCTAACGGATTCGAAAGGGACATTAAAAACCGTTTGTATGGCTGGGCGCTCACTTGCTACCACAACCACTTCGTCATCCTTATAATAGTAGGCAGGCCGTATTCCAGCGGGGTCCCTTAACACAAAAGAATCCCCATGTCCCAAAAGACCAGCCATGGCATAACCGCCGTCCCAGTCCTTGGCAGATTTCTTAAGGATTTTTTCAATCCTGAGGTTTTCGGCAATGAATGGGGAAGCTTTTTGTTTGTTGAGCCCGTTCTTTTTGGCCTTTTTGTATTGTTTGCGGACCGCATCATCCAAGAAGTGTCCTATTTTTTCCATGACCGTAATAGTATCTGCTTTTTCCTTGGGGTGCATCCCCAATTTTATGAGGTTGTCGAAAAGCTCATTGGTATTCGTCATGTTAAAGTTTCCGGCAATGATGAGGTTACGGTGCATCCAGTTGTTCTGACGAAGGAAGGGGTGTACGGTTTCTATACTGTTCCCTCCAAACGTACCATACCTAACGTGTCCCAAAAACAACTCCCCTACATAAGGGATTTGTTTTTTCTGGGCAGCTACGTCTTCCTTGATTTCGGGATGGGCTTCAAATTCTGAATTGATGCGCTCATTGATCTGGGAAAAAATATCCTGAATGGGTTGCTGGGCGTTGGAACGGATCCTGCTTATGTACCGTTCCCCTGGATCCACATCGAGTTTAATGCTTGCAAAGCCTGCTCCATCCTGTCCACGGTTGTGTTGCTTTTCCATCATGAGGTACATTTTGTTAACCCCATAGAAAGCGGTTCCGTATTTTTCTTTGTAATACTCCAGTGGCTTTAGCAACCGTACCAGTGCAATTCCACATTCATGTTT
The DNA here is from genome assembly GCA_028281065.1 of Flavobacteriaceae bacterium. GTDB lineage: Bacteria > Bacteroidota > Bacteroidia > Flavobacteriales > Flavobacteriaceae > Aureisphaera. The sequence continues at coordinate 2,099 of JANQKN010000191.1, forward strand.
TAATGCATCGCTCATAACGCGCTCAGGAATAAATATTTCAAATAAAAACGCCCTGAATTTGCAGGGCGTGGTTTTATGTCAATTCTATATCAAATTGTGTTAGGTTCTTAAACTGCTGAAGGCGTTTGTACATTTCCTCCCTTGAAAGGTTGACCAGTCGCTCGGTACCAAATTTTTCGACACAGAACGAAGCAAGGGCCGAACCGTTTACAATGGCCGTCTTCATGTTTTCGAAACTGTAATCCCCGGTTTTGGATAAATAGCCTGTAAATCCTCCTGCAAACGTATCTCCTGCTCCTGTGGGATCGAACACTTCGGCTAAAGGAAGTGCGGGTGCATAGAACATTTCATCGTCATGAAATAAAAGGGCTCCGTGCTCCCCTTTTTTAATAACCACGTATTTGGGCCCCATTTCATGGATCCTCTTCGCCGCATTTACCAAAGAATATTCCCCGGTAAGTTGTCGCGCCTCTTCGTCGTTAATGGTAATAACATCCACTTTGGCAATTACCTGCATTAATTCTTGTAGGGTATGCTCCATCCAGAAGTTCATGGTATCCAACACAACGAGCTTAGGGTCGTTCATCTGCTCGATCACACCCAACTGAACATTGGGGTGAAGGTTTCCGAGCATTACAACTTCAGCATCTTTATATTCTGTAGGGACTACAGGATTAAAATCGGCCAGTACATTCAGTTCTGTTACCAAAGTATCCCTGGAGTTCATATCGTTGTGGTATTTTCCAGACCAAAAGAAGGTCTTGCCATCTGGGACAATTTCCAATCCCGAAACATCCAGCCCTTTGCTGGAAAGCATATCTATATAAGATTGTGGGAAATCGCCACCAACTACAGAAACGATGGCTCCATCTACATGGAATTGGGAAGCAGCAAGGCCTATAAAAGTAGCAGCGCCTCCTAGTATTTTATCCGTTTTTCCGAAAGGGGTTTCTATAGCATCGAAAGCAACGGTACCTACTATAACAAGTTTGCTCATGTGAAGCATTTACAATGAAGGTGCAAAGATACAATTTTTACAGGTTATACCACTTCAAAAATGCATTCTGTCTTTTGGATAAGTTTAGGGGGTTAACTTCCTATCTGCTGAAGGTGCGAAAATGTTTTGTATGGACCTTTAATAAGGAGTGAGTTGGTAACCACGGGAGGAAGTGACCCTTCGGGATCCAGATAAAGTTGCTGGGTTATTATTGTGGTCCCGTTTTTTTCTTCCAACAGCCAGAAACCCTTTACTTCCTTAATACGGATGGCATTTTCCTGTTCGGGGATGGCACTGGGCAAACCTTCTATATGGAGTATTACTTTTTGATCCGAAATCTTCTCGACGGTAAGTTGGGTTACCACATCCCGATCCCTAATGGGCCAAGGCAATTTTTTTAAAGCATAGAATACATGTTGGTTGTTTCCTTTGTTGGTCACATAGTAGCTTTCGCCCGAAATGCAATCCCCAGTATACTGAGGTGCCTCCAACAATTCGTCCAATATGGGTTGAAGCGGGATCTTGACCTCGGTCATTGCTTTGTACTCTTTTATTTTGGAATTGGGGATCATGCGAGTGTAGATGCGAATACCATCTGTATTTTTTTTAAGACTCCACGGCGTTTGCGATAGCATGAGTGCCGATTGTAGCGTAAAAACGAGAACAAGGGTGTATCGTAACATGAACTTTTCTTTTCCGCCTTTTAGTTCGTTGGAAATCGAAAAAAATTACAAACTGCTGGAAAAAAAATAGAAGATATGTGGTCTTCAGGCTACTTTCTGCCAAAATCGGCAGGGATTTCCCCCCAAGCCTTGGTCTCCCATTTAACGATTTGGGTTTTGTAAGTGTTTTGCTTTAACCAATGTTCGGCCCTTGCAATCAACTCGAAAAGTTTTTCGTTCTTTCGGGTTCGTTTCAACTTGGTGTTACATTTTTTCTTTCGCACCCAACCCATAGCAATACGGGAGTCGCTATAAATCATCCTGTCGCTTTTCTTTTGTTTAAGGTACGCGAGGCCATGTACTAAAGCCAAAAACTCGCCTACATTATTGGTGCCTTGGTCGAAAGGGCCTTGGTGAAAAAGTTGTTTGTGGGTTTGGGTGTCGACTCCACGATACTCCATTTTCCCTGGATTACCGCTGGAAGCAGCATCTACTGCAATGGAATAGAGATTGGGTTCCCCAAATTTTGAAAGTTCTTCTGGGGTAAGGCTTTTCTTTTTTGTGCTTTTACCTTTATAATCGGCATACTCCTTATTATAGGCTTCTTTCGCTTCGGCAAAAGTGTTGAAGGATTTGTACTGTGCGCCTTTTACCCCAGCAATGGAGCGTTTGCATTCCTCCCAACTTCCGAAGATGCCCGTGGGATTTCCAAACCAAACCACATAAAATTTCTGTTTTTTAGCCATAGGGTTAGGCATCTGTTGTTTGCATCAGCAATTCTTCTATAACAATAGGGAAGTAACGGTATTCCAATTCATGTACCTTTTTGGCTACCGCTTCTGGAGAGTCCCCTTCTTCAAGAGTAGTCTTTTTCTGACATATAATGGCGCCTTCATCATAAGCGTCGTTTACATAATGAATGGTAATACCTGTTTCTTCCTCTTTATTTTCTACTACCGCTCTATGCACATTCATTCCATACATCCCCTTTCCTCCATATTTAGGAAGCAGGGCAGGATGTATGTTTATGACCTTATTGGGGTATTCGTCGAGGATTACTTCAGGAAATTTCCATAGGAATCCAGCCAAAACAATAAGATGGGGATGTGCTTGCTGAAGTGTTTTTAAGACTCCCTCTTTGGAACATAACTCCTCTCGATTGAAGGATGAAGCCTTTATTTTCAGTGCTTTAGCACGCTCCAGAACTTTGGCATGCTCATTGTTAGACAGCACTTGAACGACCTCCGCATAGTCTCCTTGTTGAAAGTATTCTATAATGTTTTGAGTATTGGTACCGCTACCTGAAGCAAAGATTACAATGCGCTTCTTCATTAGAGTTTATGGGATGTTAAGAAGTAAATAATTAAAATAAATTACAAAAGTACGGCAATAGGGTTTTACTTCGCCCAAAAATGTTTAAATTGAGAACACATTTTATAGGCAATATGGTGTTTTAAATTAAAAAATTTTATTTTTGCCACTTAAAATTAAATCTAAAAAATAATAATTATGTCAGACATTGCATCAAGAGTTAAAGCGATTATCGTAGACAAATTAGGTGTTGACGAAAACGAAGTTGTAAACGAAGCAAGCTTCACTAACGACTTAGGCGCCGATTCTTTGGATACGGTAGAGCTTATTATGGAATTTGAAAAAGAATTCGACATTCAGATTCCTGACGATCAAGCTGAAAATATAGCGACCGTAGGTCAAGCTATTTCATACATAGAGGAAGCAAAGTAAAACTACTTCTTTATGGAACTAAAGCGAGTTGTTGTTACAGGTCTTGGTGCCCTTACCCCCATTGGCAATAACATCCAAGAATATTGGGATGGTCTTAAAAATGGAAAGAGCGGCTGTGCTCCTATTACCTATTTTGATACCGAAAAGTTCAAAACAAAATTCGCTTGCGAACTCAAAGATTACGATCCACAAAATCATTTTGACAGAAAAGAAGCCCGAAAACTGGACCGTTTTGCGCAATATGCGTTGGTTTCCAGTGACGAGGCCATTGCTGATGCCGGTATTAACCTGGACGAAATAGATAAATTCCGTGTTGGAGTTATCTGGGGTGCTGGAATCGGAGGCTTGGAAACTTTTCAAAATGAAGTTATAAATTATGCAGGAGGGGATGGAACACCTCGTTTCAACCCCTTCTTTATTCCTAAAATGATAGCAGATATTGCCCCTGGTAATATTTCTATCAAGCATGGTTTCATGGGACCTAACTATACTACGGTTTCTGCCTGTGCTTCTTCTGCAAACGCATTGATAGATGCCCTTAACTACATTCGTTTGGGACATTGCGATATTATTGTAACTGGAGGAAGTGAAGCAGCAGTAACCCAAGCAGGTATGGGAGGTTTTAATGCCATGCACGCACTTTCTACCCGAAACGATTCCCCAGAAACCGCATCCAGACCTTTCGATGCTACCCGGGACGGTTTTGTTTTAGGAGAAGGAGCAGGTGCCCTTATCTTGGAAGAGTACGATCATGCCATAAAAAGAGGTGCAAAAATCTATGCCGAAGTTATTGGTGGAGGAATGTCCAGTGATGCCCATCACATGACAGCACCCCACCCAGAAGGTATCGGTGTAGAAAGGGTAATGCTTAATTGCTTGGAAAACGCGGGACTTACTCCCGACCAAGTCGATGCCATAAACACACACGGTACTTCTACACCTTTGGGTGATGTGGCAGAATTGAAAGCAATTACCAAAGTTTTTGGTGACCACACCCAGAACATAAACATAAACTCTACCAAGTCTATGACTGGGCATCTATTAGGTGCAGCAGGAGCTATCGAAGCTATCGCTTCCATCCTGTCTATGGAGCACGGTATTGTGCCTCCAACCATTAACCATAGTACGGTAGATGAAAATATTGATCCATCCCTCAACCTAACATTGAACAAAGCGCAGGAGCGCGAGGTTAATGTAGCCATGAGTAACACCTTTGGTTTTGGCGGTCATAACGCTTGTATTCTCTTCAAGAAGTTAGACGCCTAAACCGCTGTATGACATCCTTTAAAAACATATTTGCCTCCCGTTCTGAAAAGGACGGAAAGTTCTATATTCAGATAAAAAAGATACTGGGGTTTAAACCCGGGGATATTTCTATCTATGAAGAGGCATTTACGCACCGCTCCATGAATACTACCAATACCGAAGGGCAGCCTCAAAACTATGAGCGCCTGGAATTCTTGGGTGATGCGATGTTAGGATCGGTCATTGCAGCGCATTTGTTCAAAAAAGTACCCGAAGGGAATGAAGGGTACCTTACCAAAATGAGATCCAAGGTAGTTAGTAGGGAGCATCTTAACGAATTGGGAAGGGATCTCAATCTTATTAGTTTGGTGAAAACCAATATTTCCACCAAGCAGTTTGGGGAAAACATACACGGAAATGTGTTCGAAGCGCTTGTTGGGGCCATTTATTTGGATAAAGGCTATAAGTACTGTGAAAAATTTATTCATAGAAGGGTGATAAAACCCTATGTGGATATTCAAAAACTGGAAGGGAAAATAATAAGCTATAAAAGTCTTTTTATAGAATGGTGCCAGAAAAACAAAAAGCCCTTCAAGTTTAATGTATACGAGGATACGGGTAATGATCCGTTAAAGCACTTTGCTGTAAAGCTCGAGTTAGAACAGAACACAGTGGCAAAAGCTAGGGCAACTTCCAAGAAAAAGGCTGAAGAACGGGCAGCCAAGCGAGCCTACTACAAACTTCAGAAACAAATGCAGGTATAACTTTGCCTCGTAATCGTAATTACCTTTCACAAATTTAGAGTCGTTTTGGGTTAGATTTAGCCAAAATTTAATGATTGGGTGCAACCCCATCCCAAAAACAATGTTTACTTTTAATAAAATTTAGGGTTCATGGGGATTCATAAAATTATATTGGACGATGATTTTGCTGAGGAATTTTCCCTTATAGCCATTCATTGTAGTGAAGAGGATTATAAGCTGGCCTACCTGTTGAATAACCATTTAGGATTTAAGCTGGGCCGTATGCGAAAAGATATCGTGTTTCAAGAAGAAGATAAAGAGGTATGTTTTCCTATTTTTCAGTTTGATCACGAAGCCCAGTATACACACTATTATTTAATAGGTAACAAGTGTAAGTACGAAGTAGAACGGGAAAATGAAAATGTTGGGCTGTTCGATGGGGCCATCTCCGAAAAAGTGGTAACATCGTATCTGCTCCCCGAATTCGAACAACCAGATTATTTTTTGAAAATCGAGTCCGATTATCCTCAAGTACCTTTGCGAAAGCACATAGCAATGATCAATGAAATCAATCAAGTGATTTCGGCCTACGAAATAGACAACGACCAAATTAAATCGATTAACCACTTAATATTCAACTAAATGCCAACCCAAAAGAAAACCAAGATTGTAGCTACCCTAGGTCCCGCTTCCAGTGATAAGAAGGTCATCAAGGAAATGATATTGGCCGGAGTGAATGTGTTTAGGGTCAACTTTTCCCACGCCAACTACGAAGATGTAACTAAGCGTATAAAACTGATCCAAAAACTGGGGGAAGAATTGGGAACCACCACTGCAATTCTTGCCGATTTACAGGGTCCTAAGCTTAGGGTTGGGATGATGAAGGAAGAAGTTGTGGTAAATCCGGGAGACGAAATCGATTTTTGTACTGGGGAAGAGTTCGAAGGGACTTCGAAACGGGTCTATATGAACTATGACTGTTTTCCTATGGATGTAAAGCCCAAAGAGCGCATATTACTCGATGACGGAAAACTTATATTCGAAGTACTCTCTACCAATAAAAAAGACTCGGTACGGGCCAAGGTAATACAAGGCGGGCCCCTGCGTTCCAAAAAAGGAGTGAACCTGCCCAATACCAACATATCACTCCCTGCTTTGACCGTGAAGGATAAGAAGGATGCCATTTTTGCCATTTCGCAGGAAGTAGATTGGATCGCACTTTCGTTTGTTCGTAATTCCAACGATTTAAAAGAACTACAGGCACTCATAGAAGCCCATAGCGAGTATAAAATACCCATCATCGCTAAAATTGAAAAGCCCGAGGCGGTGAAGAACATCGATAAGATCATTGCGTATTGTGATGGCCTTATGGTTGCCAGGGGAGACCTTGGGGTTGAGGTACCTGCCGAAGAAGTACCCCTTATACAAAAGGAATTGGTGCTCACCGCAAAAAAAGCTCGCATCCCGGTTATTATTGCCACCCAAATGATGGAAACCATGATCAGTTCCCTTACCCCCACACGGGCAGAAGTGAACGATGTGGCTAATTCTGTTATGGATGGAGCCGATGCCGTAATGCTTTCGGGGGAAACATCCATTGGTAAGTATCCCGTAGAGGTTATTA
>JANQKN010000043.1 GCA_028281065.1 Flavobacteriaceae bacterium
GAATAAATTAAAGTTTAATAAATGCGTACCAACCATAATCTTTCTATGGTAGTTACGGCTATGAAAGTATTTAAACAGGAGAAGAATCCCATTTGCAAAGCAACCAAAGGGGCGTATGGGGAACTATCGGGCTTTTCAAGGTACGATCGGGATTTTACTATATGACTATGGGATTAAGTAGCAGATGTGGCATATGACTTCGATCAATAAAAAATTGAATAAAATTTTTTCATATTATTTTATAAATGATAATTTTTTATTCAAATAATTTATATATTCGTACTACGGTAAGAGAGTGCACTACTACCTTTTGGTCTAACTAGGATTATAATCTGCAGACAATCCAAATAGGCCTGTTTCATCTATGCCTATGCGCAGCATACCCCCAGGTATGGATAGATACCTGTTCATCAGGAAACATAAATATGTTTTAACCTTTTAAACTGAATCTATCATGGGGAGATTAAAATTCCATTTGTTTATTGGGGCCTGTCTTATAATGGCCTTGACTTTTTTAGGGTGTCAGGAGGATGACAATTCTACTATAGCACCAACAGCAGACCACAAGCATGTTCACACACAAAAAGTAGACCTTCAGGAGTTCCCGGAAGTCATGCAATATTTGCAAAAAACGATTCCGGAAGATTTTCAATTGCAAGTTAACCGTGCATCCAACCCAAGGCATGCTTCTAGGAACAATGACTTATTATTATTGAATATAGATATAGAAAATGCCACCCAAAGTTGGGATGAAAACGATACATCCAATTTTTCCATAGCAGCCAGTGCCGAAACCGTAGAACCTCCTAACGAATTTCGTTTTATCACCTACAATTTGGTCATAGCCGAATACGCAGATACGCACTACAGTTTTGTAGTGGAGTATGAATACGATAGGGATTGGATTGCAGCCCAACCTGTTGGAGCTTACGATTATACCACCTTTACGGGCTATATACGGTTTTACGATATCTACGGCCAATTTGTGCAGGAACATACCTATGCTAACGGAACCGTGATCACGTCATTTGGTTCCGATCCTTGCGGAGACGATGACGGTGACCCCAACGACAACCCAGACGGGGGCGATGGCCCGACCATTGTTATTACCTGTGGTTGCGATCCTTCGCATAATGGAGGCAGTAACAACCCTCTGTGTAGCTGTACCCTGCCGGATATCATAACCATTTACAATTTTGGTCCCAAAGACGGGGATGCCTCCAAGGATCCCTTGCGGTCTGCCGATCCTTGTGGTCCAGGCCCTGGAGGAGGAGACGGGGGTGACCCAGGCGGGGGTGATATTCCCGATTTGCCCGATGAGTGCTTTTTGCCCAATGGAGACCCTATCGATTGTGAAAACCCGAATATTCCATTAACGCCTCAGGAATTGCAGGAAAATTATTTTTCGCTGCTTGATGTTTTGGAAAATCATGTCGGAGACAATTTTTGGACATCCCATATGGATGAAGTTTTCTGGTTGGGGGATAATAAACAAATTGCTTCCGATCTATTATATCTTATAATGGAAAACAGCAGTTCAGATGAAATTTTTGAATTGGTTTTAAACACACTGGCTGAGTTTATCACTTATACACCTACCAACTATCCTGGAATGACAGAAGGATATCCTTTTGATTGGTGGAATGATGAATCTTTTATTAAATTTTCAGGGAACTTTAATATGCCTGCGGATAACCCTAACCATCCTGATGAAATTCCAAATGCGAAAGAAGCTGTATTATTTCGTCTATTTCCTCGGTATGCGGCACTTCATATACAAAATTCTATAACAGCTTTGAATCGTGCAGAAGAATTGGCTCCAACCTATTCAGATGGAGCAAGTGGATTACACAATGGAAAGGCAGATGCTTTTAGACATGCTTTTTGGAATGCTATGGGGGCCGCAGAATTTGGTTCCGAAATGATGAAACTTTTTGCAGATGCACATGAATGGTTGCAAGCTGATGGAGATGAGCTTGAAATGGATTTTTTCAATAACCATTGGGGTAGGCAACTAGCTATTTCGTATGGCTACACATTCGACACCCCTGATGCTACTATATCTAATGGTATAGAGTTGGCAGTAAGTAGTGGTTTATTGAAATATATTTATGGCGGATCACTTATATTTACCAATTTACCATGAAGCAATTATGTGTCATATTATTCTTTTTGCAATTTACTCTTTATTCCTGTCAAAGACCATTTGATAGCGGGGTATGGCTTGAACCAGAAAACAATGAAGTAACTACAAGACCCAACCCACGCATGGATATGGTAGACGATGTTATTAAGAACCATATTGCCATTGGTCAAACAAAAGATGAGATAATTAAAACATTAGGGACTCCTTCTCGGGATGAATTGGTAAGAAAAATAATGGAAGGTCGCGTACGCCCCGATTCTTTACGTATGGAGAACATCCTTAAAGAAGACCGCCTTCGACAGGATGAGCTAATTGAACATTTGAACCATTGGAAAAAGGCTAATAGTAAAGAAGTGCCAATAATAGCTTATTATGTTGGGTGGAGTCTAGCCGATCCTGTGAGTTTGGAAATATATCTTGATGAAGATGACAAAGTCAAAGGGTTTGAAATTGTTCAACATTGATAAGACTTTTAATATGAAAACGATAGTTCTGCTTTTTTCTTTATCATGTTCTTTTCTTTGTTGTTGTCAAACAAATCTTGATAAAGAGGAAAACGATAGTTTTTTTGTCAACTACATCTATACCAAGAAACAAGACAAGAAGCCTAATGATACAGTCTTTTTGAATGAGATGAATGACAACAGTTATTTGGTATCATTACTAGATATGTTTTATCAATACGAACGTGAGGGAAACAACCACAAGCTTGATAGTTTAAGGAGTTCTTATAGGATATCGGAGGATGGAATCCATGCTGCAATATTCAATAAGGGAGAATACGGTAAGCTCGTATCCCAGAAGCATACAGGAAAGTGGGATGCAACTAAATTTGCTCAATTCGTATCTCCTAAAATCGACGGTAAAGCAAGCAATTATCAATTAACGATTTCTAAACCTTTATATACTACAGATGGAAATATAGCACTTGTATTGGTAGCCACTAGCACATCTTCTTATGTGATGGTTTTTGAAAAAAAGAATGGTTCTTGGGTTGAGAATGGACTTATATTCCCTATGCTGTCTTAAATGAAGAATGACTGACTGAACAAACAAAAGAGAGGTTTTTCGCCTCTCTTTTCTAGTCTCCATATATATTTTATTTACAACTAAAATAAAACGTAAAGGAAATCACAACAGTTGGATTATCCAATTGATTTCTATAGGAACTGTAATTTCTCTTGCTAACACTTATTTCATTTAGGTGCTAATACTGGAGCGAATATAACAAGAGTATAAAAGCACTATTTTTTCCATTCAAAAATCAGTTCAACAAGCCTCTTCTGTCTTACAAAAAAATCTAATGGGATATATGTTATGGTATCTTTTTTTAAAAAAAACCGATGATCCATAGGCACTTCTTTGGTGTAAATAGAATTTTCAAACAGATTAGGGGTTATTCCCAAAAGTGCTTTGTAAACAAATTCTGAACAATACAATTTATTGTCATTCTGTAGGTCAAATTTATAATCGAATCTTATATTAATCGAATCAAGATGATCAATCCTTTCTTTAATTGTTCTAAGATCACTAGCGGTGACCCCTTTTACTTTCCAGATAGCCAAATAATCGTACTCTTCTTTTTCGGAAAAGATAAAATCGGATAGGTTTTCCTTTATAAAAGCTTCCTTTTTCCCTGTATTAACATGGTATAGGATTATACTATCGCTGAATATTCCAAGAGCAATATGGGAGGCCTTGCTATCATACCGATTGTATTGTCTAGCATAACCTCCCATTTTGGTTTCGGATCCCCTAAGAACAAAATATAAGGATTGATTTTCAAGATTTATTCTTTCAATTGCTATGCTATCTTGCCTATCATTATTTGTAACAAAAAAGGATAAAGAGAATATCGAAATAAATAAAAAGTATTTGAATGATTTTGAGATTACTCTCATTTGTTAAGACAAATATTTCTCCTATCCTTTTCCATTCTCAATTGCGTCTCCAGCAATCCCCCCAACAATGGCACCACCTAGGGCGCATAAAGGTCCACAAAGGACTAATCCCCCAATGAATCCAACAAATCCACCAAAGTTTGCTCCAAAGAGACCGCGGGATACTAGCTGATCGTTAACATAATAGCCTGAAGAGAATCTACCATTACTGTTTCCGTTTGTTCCATCTATAAATTGTCTAGAAACATTGTTGGCTCCAACCAATAGCTCCTGCTCTGAACTGGGGATGTTATTAAATCCGGGGATATCTTCGATACTTTCAACATAACCCACATCAGCTATTAACAAAATATGTTCCTTTGTAAACATGGTAAATTCAGTATTATTCATGATGTAATCGTTCAATCCATTTTCAAATACCGTTAAAATCATATCAATGATTTCATTGGCATTTTCTAGGGTAAGGTTTCCAGAGTATCCTGCCACTTGCAATAGGTGGTCAAAGTCTCCTTGATTTAAAGGAACTTTAGGCATTCCATTATTTTCTATTTCGTTCTTAACCCGGATGTATTGATCATACACATTGCCTGATTCCTTTTGTGCAGATTCATAAATTAGGCTTTTGTTGTTTAAAGCATTTTCATTTTCAATATTCGTTTCTTTAGAGCAAGAAAGAATAACAATTGATAGTATAAACAACGAACTCATTATTTTAAAAACTTTCATGATTTAAGATATTTACATTAAGACTTACTCTGTTGTTTGGCTTTTCAGTTACCGCCATTTTATGTACAAGGATGGTCACAAGTGATGCTAGAGAAAAGAGCGAACCATGAACTGGTCTATCACATTGGATGAATTAACTTTTCTTGGAAATAAAATATAAAGATGTTTGTTCTTGAAAAAAACGAGTTTATAGCAAATCAACAAATACAACATATTCATTGTCAATAATATTGACATCATATTGTCCAATTTTCATAGTATAACTAGGATAAAACTCGTATTCTTCATCAACTGAGAATAACTCCAAATCTGAAGAGCTATGTGTTTCATTCAGTTCAATTGGGAATCTGAGTTTTACCTGATCATCTATAAGTTCTCCCAATATGTGAACCTGTCCATTGGGGTCTTTGTATACAGAGTATTGATTATTAATATCCCAAGATATAATTTCCCAATGCCCTTTCACACAGAACCAAAAACCCCTATTGCAATTATGCTTAGGTCTTTTTAGTCTAAATTCATCAATTACATAGGATAATCGAATCGTTGGATCTGCTTCTCGAGTAGAGTTATAAATTAGGCTTTTGTTGTCTAAAGCATTTTCGTTTTCATTACTTGTTTCTTTAGAGCAAGAGATTATGACAATTGATAGTAAAAATAACGAACTCATTATTCTAAAAAATTTCATGGTTTAAGATATTTATATGTACGACCTACTCTATTGTTTGGCTTTTCAGTTTCCGCCATTTACAAACCAAATGTAGAGGGGTTGGTAGGGTTTCTAAAGGCTAAATGTTTATTGAAGGGATTTAAATCCTTATTGGGGGTAATTTCATCCTTTTTTAGGAAAAACCGCGAAGAAAGAAAACAGGAAAGGTTATTTTTCCCCAAGAAGCTTTTCTGTAAAAGTTGCTTTCTTGCTATATAGCAGCTGTTGTTTTCCATTTTAGAAACATCTATTAACCAGATTTACTTTACTATCCACAATCGGGCTTTTGTTTAACTTTTTACAATACCAACCTATTATTAGCATCCCTGTTATTCCTTGACAAAAGTCATGGGTAGTGGCCTTTCCAGGGAATCTCCTTCGATAATAATAAAATAAACCCCTGTTGTAAGACCTGAGACGTTAAGGTTATATTCTTGGCTTTCATAAGTACGGTAGTTCCCTTTCATTAAAGCAAAACCTGTTACATCGACTATAGTAAAACTGAATGTACCCAGCTCCAGAGTGTCCTCGTGGTGTATCGTAATCTGTTTTTTGGTTGGGTTGGGATATATGTCGACATTGATTGCACTTTTTTCATTGGAAACCGATGGTTCGTTTGGCGGTATAGCGGGAAACTGAAAAGAGTTCTGTAAGCAATACTCTGCTACATCACCCCAGTTTACTCCTACATTGCAATTTGGTGTGCTGTCATAGAGCAGACCAATGTTTACAACACACTTAATGCATCCGTTTTCATAAGATACATAGGTCAAGCATCCTACATCTTCTCCATCAAAAATTAGATTTGGATCATCAAGAACTATATTGTTGGGTAAATAATCCCCTGTTAGATTGTTCATTATCGTAAAAGTACCTGATCTGGACACTAAGCATTCTGAACTGATAATGGTTGAAAGATCTAGTTGAAAACCGGGGTTTGCGATACACCATTTCTCAAAAACTTGTTGCGAAACAGGTTGTATTTCCTCAATACAGATTGTACGGAAAC
>JANQKN010000057.1 GCA_028281065.1 Flavobacteriaceae bacterium
ACCATGTACTGAAGGCATCGAGGGATAACATCTTATATGGTATTGCTTCTCCCTTCATTAAAAGAATGTTCTGTTTTCTTTATTCATCCGTCTCAATAACGGCGAACAACGGTAGCGGTCTTCTCGATACTCATCATACAATCCGTCCAACTTCTCCACACACCAATCGATTCCCTTTTCATCGGCCCAAGCCAATAATCCTTTTGGGTAATTTACTCCTTTGGTCATGGCATTGTCTATATCTTCTGCCGAGGCAATATTCAAAAACAAAGCATCGGCCGCTTCATTAATAAGCATGACCAATACACGATCGAATATCTTTTGTGCCAAAGCCACATCCTCTTTAGGCTGGGGTTTTTCGATTCCTTCCTTATAATCGTAATATCCTTTGCCCGTTTTTCGGCCTAAATATCCTGCTTCGCTCAATCGTTTTTGGGTAAAGGAAGGCTTGTATCTTGGATCGTAATAAAACTCCTTAAAAACAGTCTCTGTTACGGTGTAATTCACATCGTTTCCTATAAAATCCATCAGTTCGAAAGGTCCCATACGGAAACCTCCCAAACTTCGCAAAGCCCAATCGATAGTAGCAAAATCGGCAATGCCTTCTTCGTAAATACGGAGCGATTCCCCATAAAAAGGTCTTGCTACACGGTTTACAATAAACCCTGGGGTGTCTTTTGCTAAAGCCACTGTCTTTTTCCATCCAGCAATGGTCTCAACAACTTCCTTGGTTGTCTTCTCTGAAGTCTGAACCGCAGGAATTACCTCTACCAATCGCATTAAGGGCGCTGGATTGAAAAAATGAATCCCAATACATCGTTTAGGACTCTCCAATGAAGCTGCTATAGAAGCAATGGACAAAGAGGAAGTATTGGAAGCGATAATACACTTCTTGGAAACATAACCTTCCAACTCTTGAAACACCTTCTTTTTTATTTCCAGGTTCTCAATGATAGCTTCTATCGTAAGATCGGAATCTGAAAGATCTTCTAAAGAATGAACATAACTGATGTTTCCTTCAATACGGTTTTTTTCGGCCGTATCGATCCGCCCTTTTTCCACCAAACGATCCATGATCCTGAAAAGGCTGCTTTTGGCTTTATCCAAAGCTTCCTCCCTAGTATCGAAAAGTTTTACTTTACATCCTGCTGTAGCAGCTACTTGAGCAATTCCACTGCCCATAGTTCCACTACCTATGATTCCGACATTTTTTATTTCTGCCATAGAAAAACCCCTCGACTGCGCTCGGGGAGACATTTAGTTATTGTTATTTTCCTTTAAAGTTTGGTCTGCGTTTTTCTACAAAAGCAGCTACCCCTTCATTATAATCTTCGCTTTGAGCTGCTTCTATTTGGTATTTGGATTCCATATCCAACTGGGCTTGTAAGTTGTTGGTCATGGAGGCATTCATCAATTCTTTGGTCATCCCTACTGCCTTGGTTGGCATCATCGCCAATGTTTGTGCTAATTTCTCTACTTCTGAAGGGAAGTCTTCTAGAGAAAACACTTTATACACCATTCCCAATTTTTCTGCTTCTGAAGCGCCTACTTTATCACCCAACATCATAAGGGCTGATGCTTTTTGAAAGCCGATCAATCTTGGAAGGAAAAAAGTTCCTGCACTATCTGGGATGAGTCCGATTTTACTGAAAGCCTGTATAAAACTTGCCTTTTCTGAAGCCACCACAATGTCGCATGCCAATGCAATGTTGGCACCAGCGCCTGCTGCCACTCCATTCACGGCAGCAATTATGGGTTTTTTAATGTTTCTGATACGGGAAATGATAGGATTGTAATGCTCCTCCAGTATTTTTTTGAAGCCTGGGTTTAGCTCAGGTGTAGCCACTTCCTTTAAGTCTTGACCCGCACAAAATGCTTTTCCGCTTCCTGTTATTACAATCGCCCTAACGGCATCTTCGATTTCTAATTGATCCAAAGCTTCTTGAAAAGCAAGTGCCATTTCACGATTAAAGCTATTAAAGACCTCTGGGCGGTTCAATGTAATCCACCCAATATTGTTTTCAATTTTAAATTCAATTGAATTGTTGCTCATACCTTATGTTATATAGTGCGTCTTACTTAAGACACTTAAAATAGTCGAAGGGCTCCAGACAATCGTCGCATTTAAACAATGCCTTACATGCCGTAGAACCAAACTGACTTACCAAATGTGTATTTGTACTCCCACAAAGGGTGCACTTTACGAGTTTTTTGTTCCCCAAAAGCGCTTCTTTATCGGCCGATTCCTCTAAAGGAGCTGCTATTCCGTATTCCTCCATCTTCCTTTTACCAGCCTCACTGATCCAATCGGTCGTCCAAGCTGGGGACAAAACCAATTCCACCTCTGTATCCTTTCCAATAGCTGCAAAAGCTTTGGTAAGGTCGTCCCCTATTACATCCATCGCTGGACATCCGGAATAGGTGGGGGTTAATTTTATTTTTACCGTTCCATTGTCCTCTACCGCTTTTCTAATCACCCCCAAATCCAACACTGACAAGACAGGGATTTCGGGGTCGGAAACCGACTCCAAAGTCTCTAGCAAGTGTGCATCGATATTTGGGTGCAATTCAATAGTCATTAAAATGGCTTTCGGTTATTAATTACCACTGCATGTTGGGGTAGGTCCGTTGCATGTACTGCAAATCGGCCAAGAGATATCCCATATGTTCTGTGTGAACTCCTTTCTTTCCTCCGTAATTAAAGTACTTTCGCTCGGGTACTTGCAGGGTAGCTTCAGTGAGTAATTCGGTTACTTCTTGGTAATAGGTCTCTTTCAGTTTAGAAAGATCTACTCCAATACCTTCAGTAACCATTTCCTTATCAGCATCGGTCATTTCGAACAATTCATCAGTATACCTCCAAAGCCCATCTATAGCTTCCTGCATTTTTTCATTACTTTCTTCGGTACCATCTCCCAATCGTTTGATCCAATCGCCCGAAAAACGTTTATGATAACTCACTTCTTTTATCCCTTTCTTGGCAATAGCTGCCAAGGTATCATCCTTACTATGCTGAAGCTCTTGTAAAAGCAACAAATGAAATACATCGAACAGATACTGGCGTGCAATCACAAATCCAAAGTGGGTATTGGGTTGTTCTACCAATAAAGTGTTTCTATATTCCCGTTCGGATCTTAGAAAAGCAATATCATCTTCCGTAATCTCTTTCTCGGAAAGCTTTGCTGCGTATTGGTAATAGCTTCGGGTTTGTCCAATGAGATCCAAAGAGATATTAGTCCCCGCAATATCGGTTTCCAAACTAGGGCCATGACCGCATAATTCGCCCAAACGTTGCCCCAAAATGAGGCTGTTATCGCCAATTCCTAGTATGTAATTATATAGATTTTGATTTACCATTAAAATACTTTTAATGCTTGTCTTTAACCTTTCGACTTGCGCCTCCGCTATAGCTTCAGCGGCATGTGGACGCTCAAGGTGACAAACCAATTACATATGCTTTAGTTCGTCGGGTAGGTTATAAAAAGTGGGGTGACGGTATATTTTATCCTGTGCTGGTTCGAACATCTCACCATTATTCTCAGGATTGGAAGCCGTAATGTGCTTGCTTTCCACTACCCAAATACTTACGCCTTCGTTACGACGGGTATACACATCACGTGCATTCTCCAAGGCCATTTCGGCGTCTGCTGCATGCAAACTTCCAAAATGACGGTGTTCCAGTCCATTTTTACTGCGTACGAACACTTCCCATAAGGGCCAATTTTTCTTCATATTGATGTATTTAACTCGCTTTGGATACTTTTTTCTTCTCTTGTTTTTCGGCATAAGCCATGGCTGCATCTCTCACCCAGGTTCCCCGTTCCCAAGCACCCACACGGGCATTCATGCGTTCCTTGTTACAAGGTCCATGTCCTTTTACCACTTGCCAGAACTCATCCCAATCGATCTCTCCAAAATCGTAATGGCCTGTTTCTTCGTTCCATTTTAAATCGGGATCTGGAACGGTAATTCCTAAAATATCGGCTTGTGGGACGGTTTGATCTATAAACTGCTGACGCAATTCGTCATTGGTCTTACGTTTCAGTTTCCACTTCATGGACTGTTCGGTATGTACGGATTCAGCATCGGTTGGGCCCAACATCATTAAACTAGGCCACCACCAACGATTCAAGGCATCCTGTGCCATTTCTTTTTGTTCGGGGGTACCGTTACAAAGGGTCAACATGATCTCATACCCTTGCCGCTGATGAAAGCTCTCTTCTTTACACACACGAACCATTGCTCTTGCGTAAGGACCGTAGGAAGTGTTACAAAGTGGAACCTGATTAATAATAGCTGCTCCATCTACCAACCAGCCAATGGCCCCCATATCTGCCCAAGTAATTGTTGGGTAATTAAATATGGAAGAATACTTGGCTTTTCCAGTATGTAACTGCTCATACAGTTCGTCCCTAGAAACTCCAAGGGTTTCACATGCAGAATACAAATACAGCCCATGTCCAGCCTCATCTTGGACTTTAGCCAATAAAGCTGCTTTTCGTCTTAGGGAAGGTGCCCGAGTAATCCAATTCCCCTCAGGAAGCATCCCTATAATTTCGGAATGGGCGTGCTGGGAAATTTGGCGGATGTGTGTTTTCCGGTACTTTTCAGGCATCCAATCCTTGGGTTCTATCTTCTCATCCCTAGCAATACGGGCTTCGAAAATAGCTTCTAGGTTTTTTACTTCTTTTTCGCTCATATCTTTTATGCTTTAAGCCAGGCTATAAGCCTTAGGCTGTTACACATCAAAATCTACTTTTACCTTTTCTGAAGTAGGCACGGCTTGGCAACTCAGTACAAAATCCTGAGCCACCTCATCCTCTTCCAAGGCATAATTTATCTTCATCTCTACTTCCCCATCCAATACTTGGCATTTACAGGTACTGCAAACCCCACCTTTACAGGCAAAGGGAAGATCGGCTCCAGCCCCCAGGGCAGCATCGAGAATATTATCGTACTCATTAGTCATGGTAAAGTGGAATTCCTTCCCACCATCCACGATGGTTACTTCTACTCCTTCAACATTTTGCTGTGCCAAACGTTCGGCACGTGCTTTATCTTCTTCAGAAAGACCAGTAACAAACAATTCAAAATGCACCAATTCTTTAGGCAATCCTGCTTTCACCAGATAATCACTTACGTAATGTACCATTTCTTCAGGGCCGCACAAAAACACTTCACTGGTATCTGGAATGTCGATAAAAGTCCCTGTGAGTATCTTCATTTTTTCATCGTCGAAACGACCGTTGAACAAATCAATATCGCGTCGTTCCTTGGTGAGGAAATAGTAAATTTCCAATCTTCCAAAATACTGATTTCTAAGCTGTTCCAACTCTTCCTTAAAGATAATGGATTTTGAGGTTCTATTTACATAAAACAGCTTGCAAGTGGACTGGGGTTCTACAGCCAAATGGGCTTTTATCATGGAAAGTACAGGAGTAATACCACTCCCTGCAGCAAAGAACAGATAATTCTTTGAAGCTTCTGCTTGGCAATCCACCCCAAAAGTACCGCTGGGTTCCATAACCTCTAGTGTGTCTCCGGCTTTTAACTCTTCATTTACATAGGTCGAAAACTTACCCCCAGGAATCTGCTTTACTGCTACTTTCCAAGTGCCTTCCTGTGGACTGGAACATAAACTGTAGGACCGGCGGGTATCTTCACCATCGATTTCAGCTTTTAAGGTTAAATGCTGTCCTTGACGAAAGGCAAAGTCGGAAGTTAAGGATTCAGGAATATCGAAAGTGATCACACTGCAATCACTCGTTTCTTTATAAATATCTTTGATCGGTATGGTATGAAATGTAGTCACTATCTCTAAATTCAGGATCACAAAACTAACAATTGTTAGTTTAATTTGCAAATGGAACCTTTACTCCTTAAGTAATTCCATGCAAGAGCACTTCTGCCATGTCTTTTTTAAGGACATTTACATCTAACTTGCCACGTTTTTGATACCACAAATACAAGGTTCTAAGGGTAGATAATATGGAGAAAAGGATAACCTCGGGGTGGCGGGGTTGGATTTCACCCAGATCGATCCCGTTTTTTATGATATTTCTGAAGTTTTCTTCGTAATCCTCCCGCATTTGTACAAAATCGATCAGATCCTGTCCTTGAAGGTGCATCCAATCATTATTCAGGGCTGCCAATGCTTCGGAACGTTTCACGGTAATATCGATATGCAATTCGATTAAAGCTTCTACTTTTTCCAAAGGGGAAGCATGCACTTCCTTGACCTGTTGCATTCCTGTAGTAAAATCTTTGGCCAATTTTAGGATCAACGAAGACAGAATTTCTTGTTTGCTACTTATATGGTTGTATAAGCTAGCTGCCTTAATCCCCATTTCCTGGGCAATATCACGCACAGATACTGCCGTAAACCCCTTTTCTTCAAAAAGTCTTGAGGCTACGGAAATTATCTCTTCTTTTCGGGTTGTGGCTTTCATTGCTTGCAAGTTACAAAATAAGGGCACATAGTTTGGATAGAAATTCGTACTGCGTTACTTTTGATTGTCTATGGAGCAGAAGATTGAAACCAACGAGCTGATCGATCGGTTACCGCCGCATCTAAAACAGTACATCAAGCCACAAAATTATGAGGAGTACACTCCCATAAACCAAGCGGTTTGGCGTTATGTAATGCGCAAAAATGTAGATTACCTAAGTAAAGTAGCCCATGATAGCTATTTGGAAGGCCTACAGAAAACGGGTATCTCCATAGATTCTATTCCTTCTATGTACGGAATGAACCGAATCCTAAAGGAAATAGGTTGGGCTGCTGTTGCCGTGGACGGATTTATTCCTCCCAATGCTTTTATGGAATTTCAGGCCTACAAAGTATTGGTTATTGCGAGCGATATTCGCCAGTTGGAAAACATAGAATACACGCCTGCTCCCGACATCATTCACGAAGGAGCGGGTCATGCGCCCATTATAGCGAGTCCCGATTATGCGGAATACCTACGTCGATTTGGAGAAATTGGAGCTAAAGCCATTACGAGTGCTCACGATACGGAGATGTATGAAGCGGTGCGTGAACTTTCCATTTTGAAAGAAGCGGAAGGCACCCCACAGGAACAGATCGATGCGGCCGAAAAGAAAGTGGAAGCCCTCCAGAACAAAGAAGTGGAACGTTCCGAAATATCATTGATCCGAAACCTGCACTGGTGGACTGTGGAATATGGGATGGTGGGAACGGTTGAAAACCCAAAAATCTACGGTGCCGGATTGTTGTCCTCTATAGGGGAAAGCGAATGGTGTATGAAGGAAGAAGTGAAAAAGCAACCCTACTCCATTGATGCTGCCTACCAGGATTTTGACATTACCCAACCACAACCGCAATTGTTCGTCACTCCAGACTTTGCTTATTTGCAGGAAGTTTTGGAAGAGTTTGCCAATACCATGGCTGTCCGTAAAGGGGGATGGCGTGGACTGAAAAAACTGATCGGTTCCAAACAATTGGGAACCATCGAGATTAGTACAGGACTCCAAATCTCCGGGGTATTTACCAAAATGATACAGAACGAGGACAACGAAGTGGTTTATTTTGAAACCGAAGGCCCTACAGCACTTGCATATCGTGAAAAGGAAGTGATTGGACATGGCGTAAGCCGACATACCAATGGATTCCGTTCTCCTCTTGGAAAACTGAAAGGAATTAACCTCGCCATCGAAAATATGGGCCCTAGGGATCTGCAAGCTTATAATTTTTACGATGGAAAGCCCATTGCCTTCGAGTTTGAAAGCGGAATCACGGTAGAAGGGATGAACGTTACAGGAATGCGAAACCTTCGCGGGGAATTGATGCTCATTCAGTTTACCGACTGTACCGTAAAATACAAAGGCGAAGTACTTTTCTCTCCCGAAGATGGGGATTTCGACATGGCTGTGGGAACCGACATCGTTTCAGCTTTTGCGGGAGCGGCAGACTACTTAAGCTTTGATCTAGCCACCCATCAGATTAGTGAAACGGAAACGGTACGTACGGTTCTTTCTGAAGAGGAACAGCAATTAAACGATCTCTATGGTAAAGTCAGGGAAATTCGAGAAGATAATGAATCTAAGCTTGATGTGCTTTTGAAGATATTTGAAACCCTTCAAAAAGAGCATCCGCTGGATTGGCTTTTACCTTTGGAAATCTTTGAACTTACCTCCAATCCTTCTGTATTGGATCATTTACAGGCTTTAAAGGGGGAAAGACCAGATGTAGCCCATCTCATCGATGGCGGGTTGGAATTGCTTCAAAAAGAAACTATTCAATAATTAAAAGGCTATGGGTTTATTCGGTTTATTTGGAAACAAGAAAAAGAAACTCTCCAACTTTCAAAATCGCGGGGCGGTTATATTGGACGTACGCACCAAAAGCGAATACAACGGTGGAGCCATTCCCGGTTCGGAAAACATTCCTTTGCAACAAATCTCGGTTCGACTCGAGGAGATAAAGAACTGGAACAAGCCCGTAATTACTTGTTGTTTGGGAGGAGTGAGAAGTGCCAGTGCAGCCAAAATATTGCGATCCAACGGAATCGAAGCCATGAATGGCGGTGGATGGGCTTCGCTTCATAAAAAAATCAGTTCCTAAAAACTACTATTTTAGGGATTCAAAATGCGAATCACTAATTACATTTCCTCCATCATACTGCAAAGTCCAACCCAATGAATTGGTAAGTATGTATATTTTTTGAAGCTCCGATAGCAGTCTATTTTCCGAATTAGTCCAAAGATTAGAAGCTTCTATTTTATTGTTTAATGATTCTTCTACCCGTTTTGAAATAATATTGAGATCCTCTGCATTGAATTTGTTAAAAAACCCCTCATCGATATCGTAGTATTCAATTTTGGGGTACACCTTCAGTTCGGGCTCTGGGATATGGGTAATGGTGACTGTTTCCATTTCTTCCGAAATCTCCGTTTTTATCTGACTTAGATCGTACGAAATGGTAGCTTCGGCATTTACGATGACCAATGCCTTTTTAGTAGAAGAAAGTCGATCGAAGTAAAACTTTTTGGAATCCTCATAACTAAATATTTCTGTAAAAGAACCCTCTGTAACCACCAACTTACCTACATTTTTGAGTTGTTGTTGGATAAGTGCGCTGTGCTCTATGACTCTTTCCCTTTCATCGTTGCGGTATTCGCAGTATTGCACCCCAAAAACCAGCACCAATGCTATCACAATTCCAAATAAAATCTTGCGCATTCCGAAGTTTTTCAGAAAGATACTGAAAATTGGGTTTATTTCCTTTTCTGAAGAACTCCTAAAAAAGAAAACCCTCCTTCGCATAAAGCTCCAGAGGGTTTTTATTGTAAAAAGGATTTTAAATCTATTCCTTGATCAATTGTCTTACCACCTGGCCGTTTTCACCAGTTATGATGATGGCATAGGTAGCGGTTGCCAACTGGGAAATATCCAAAGCTCTTTCGGTTCCCATATCTTTGAGGTCGATGGTCTTTACCAAACGTCCTGTCAGGTCATAGATGGCAGCTTCCTCCAAGGCTATCCCCTGTGGGTTACTTAGGTATACTACTTGAGTAGCTGGGTTAGGATACAGCACTACGGTCGAAAGGTCGATGGTATTGTCTCCCACACCAAGCACACTGTCCACGGTAAGCTCGAACTCACAGGTGGCTAGGTTTCCGTATTCATCCTCTGCGGTAAGGGTTATCGTGTACACGCCATCTGGAACCAAAGTACCCGCTACTGGATCTTGAGTGGTAAGGGTTATAGGGTCGGTACAGTTATCAATGGCAGTAGCCTCACCCGTTGCAAAATAATCCGGGATCTCATAGAACAGGTTCCCAGGTCCTGGGTCCACGGTCTGGTCTGCAGGACAGGTTAATTCTGGTGCTAAAGTATCCACTATGGTTACGGTTGCGAAACAGGTAGCTAGGTTCCCATTGTTATCTTCGGCAAATACCTGAACAGTTACTGGTGTCCCGATGTCATCACAATTGAACTCAAAAATATCAACAGCCGTGGTCAAGATACCACAGGCATCGTCGCTGGAAGCGATCACATCATCAGGGGTAATGGTTGCTTCTCCGTTCTCGTCCAATTCCACGGTGATGTCCATACAGGTAAGTACGGGATCGGTTACATCGTGAACGGTCACGGTAGCCGTACAGGTTGCACTGTTTCCGTTCACGTCGGTTACGGTTAGGGTTACGGTATTGTCCCCTACATGGCTACAATCGAAGGTATCGATATCCAGTTCGTAGGTTGCAATGCCACAGGCATCGGTAGAACCGTTATCGATATCGGTTGGTAGGATAGTCACCGTTCCTGCATCGTCAAGGTCCACGATGATATCCTGACAGAACACTTCGGGTGCAGTTGCATCTTCAACAGTCACGGTAGCGGTACAGGTACTTACATTGCCGTTTACGTCGGTTACGGTTAGTGTTACTATGTTGTCACCTACATTACTACAGTCGAAGGTATCGATATCGATAGCAAGTGTGTCCACGCCACAGGCGTCGTTGGAGCCTCCGTCCACATCGGCAGCGGTAATGGTAGCATCTCCGTTGGCATCCAACTGGATGGTGATATCCTGACAAACTGCCACAGGTGCTTCGTTGTCCTCTACCGTAATGGTAAAGCTACAGCTAGTTGTGTTGCCGCCATCATCGGTAGCCGTAAACTCAACCGTGCTCACCCCTACTGGGAAATCACTTCCTGAAGGTAGCCCTGCCGTTTGGGATACGGTTACATTACAGTTATCACTGGCTATGGCATCGGCGAAATTCACGATGGCAGAACAAAGGCCTGCATCGGTATTGGTCACTATATCGGTCGGACATGAAATAACAGGAGCCATATCATCAATTACAGTAACGACCGCAATACAAGTGGAAACGTTTCCGTTCACATCGGTTGCAGTTAGTGTAACATCATTGGAACCAATATCGGCACAGGTAAAGTCTGTAACATCTATACTCAAGCTTGCAATGCCACAGTTGTCATTGGATCCGTTATCTATATCGGCAGCCGTAATGGATGCAGTTCCATTAGCATCCAATATTACATCTATGTTTTGGCAAACAGCTGCTGGTGCCATGGTATCTTCAACAGTTACGATGGCTGTACAGGTACTTTGGTTTCCATTACCATCACCTACCAATAAAGTCACGGTATTAGGTCCAACATTGGAACAATCGAAAGTGTTTGGAGTAACACTTAATAATGGGGTGAATCCACAATTATCGGTAGAACCGCCATCTACATCGGCAGGTACAATGCTTGCATTTCCAGAAGCATCGAGTTGTATGGTGATGTCCTGACAAACTGCTGTAGGCGGAATTTGATCGTCTACAGTTACATTAGCAACACAGGTAGCGACATTACCATTTACATCGGTCACAGTAAGGGTAACCGGTATGGTAGATCCTTCTTGCGCACAGTTAAAGGTGTTTGGACTTACTGTTAGGGAAGCAATACCACAATTATCGGTAGAACCGCCATCTACATCAGCTCCTGTTATGGTTGCACTTCCAGAGGCATCCAATTGCACAGTAATGTCTTGACATACTGCGATTGGATCCTCTATGTCGTTCACAATTACATCGAAACTACAAGTTGTTGTATTTCCAGCAGCATCGGTAGCCACAAATGTATTGGTTGTGGTCCCCACAGGGAAGTCACTTCCGCTGGGTAATCCAGTTGTTTGAACCAAAGTACCCGTAGGTGTTGTTGCATTTGTAATAAATGAACTTGCGATAGCTTCCATAGTTGGGTTATCGATAAATCCGCCATTTTCAGAAGCAAATAGTAAATAGTACAATCTTGTGGTACCCGCCAAGCCGGTTACTTGATGTTGATCATCGTCGGTATCGGTTGCAAAATTATGTGAAGCAGCGGCATTCTCTGGAATAATGATTAAGTGATTTACTGAAGGATCACTAGGTTCGTTAACACGCTTCACAAAAATGGAATAATTGGTTCCTCCTACGTTGATTGTTGAAGTGAATCCGTCTGCTGTACCATCGCTGTCTGCTCCTAGTTCTCCTGTAATATCGAAGGTGTTTACTCCATCCAAGTTGGCTGCCAAAATCCACATATTTTCTACTTTTCGGGTAAAATAGGCTCCGTTGGTTCCAAAGGCGGTTGAGTTTAACACCACATTATCGGAATAATTGATATCTCCCGCTGAAAGATCGGTAGAGATATAGTTTCCATCATCGTACATATCATCCCCTCCATCATCAATGTGATCTGCATTAAGACCTTCATCCAATACAAAATTGAAAGGTGTAGGTATCAATGCGGTAATTGTATTATTTGTGAAGTTGAAGTTTCTCAAAACTTCCTCTAGGCTATCCGAGTAGGTAGCACAATTATCGGTAGCCGTTGGCATGGTAAAGTTAACAGTAGCTGTACATGCTCCAGCATCATTATCAACGGTAATATCAGCAGGACAATTACTTATTACTGGAGCTTCGGTATCGTTCACAATAATGGTTTGTACGCAACTGGTTGAATTCCCGGAAACATCGGTAACCGTCCAAGTAACCAAGGTAGTTCCCACAGGATACTCAGCAGAAGCATCAGAAGTGTTTGTATAATCATTTTCTAAGGACAAGTTTCCAAATTGTGGTACACGTAGCCTAAAGGTATTTTGATTTCCACCATCGGTACATTGATCAAAATCAACGCTGGTATCTTCCAATAGGGTAAAGGTAAGGTCTGTTCCAAAGGTTCCAATCCAGCCATTCCAAGTGGCTTGCGGAATAGTAATGGTTCTATTGGTAACCACACAGGTTGGATCTACATCGTTCTCACTGAAAATTGTGGTTCCATCTGGTCCCGTAAGTTGAAATTCTTCTGAGGTACTATTATGATCTCCACTAAACGTTAGATCCAGAAATACATCTTCCGTAGCAGTAGTCAACCCCGTAAGAACCGCTGGGGTATCTGCCAATTCTCCACCGACAAAGTTATAGGGAACATAAAATGTATCCGGTATAATGTCGTTTCCACAAATATCGGAAATGGAAGGCATTGGCACTGTAAGATTTGCACTACACTCTCCTGGGTCATTGCCCACGGTAATGTCGGCAGAACAGGTAATGGTAGGAGCATCGGGATCAGTTACTGTAACCGTAAACGAGCAAGTAGTTGTATTTCCAGCTGCATCGGTTACTTCAAAAGTATTGGTGGTAACACCTACTGGGAATAAGCTTCCGCTGGCCAATCCTCCTGTTTGTGTAATGGTTGTGCCAGAGCAGTTGTCAGTTGCAGTTGGAGCCGTATAGGTCGCCGTTGCAGTACACTCACCGGGAAGGGTGGCTGCAGTTACATCGCTAGGACAGGTAATCACAGGAGCTTCAGTATCTTCTACCGTAACATCCATGGTACAGGAGGTCATATTACCTCCCGGATCAGTAACAGTCCAAGTAACAGTGGTAGTTCCTATAGGATATACCCCCGAGGCATTACTGGTTCCATTAAAGTCATTTGTTAACGTTAATGTAGAAGGGATTCGTGGGTCATCATAATTGGAATCGCAACCTGATCCCCCACTAAGGTCAAAATTATCTATGGAACCATTGTTATCTCCACCTGCCAAATCGGTAAGGGTGGTTAATCCAGAATTATCTGCACATGGCGTTCCTCCATCGAAGGTATACAAGGCTACAAGTCCTGTTTCACTTCCAGAAAGGGTAGCATTATAGTTGTTAAGAATTTCTGATGGAGTACGAACGGTATTCCATATTCGTAATTCATCGATGTTTCCATCGAAAAAGCGGCTATTACCCCATGAACCTATGTTAAAGGGAATGCCCCCTACAATAGGATCTGCCGTAGTATAGGTGCGGGTATCTGCCAAAACTCCATCTACATAGTACAATACATTGTTTGTAATACTAGAATACACAACCGAGATCGTATACCACTGGCCCGTTACAAGACCAGCATCCACCACTTGGTCGGTAGGTGAATTATTATTAACTGACCAT
Source organism: Flavobacteriaceae bacterium (assembly GCA_028281065.1). GTDB lineage: Bacteria > Bacteroidota > Bacteroidia > Flavobacteriales > Flavobacteriaceae > Aureisphaera. Next base: position 13,960 of record JANQKN010000057.1, read on the forward strand.
CCTATACTCCCATTGCTCATTTGAAAATGCAAATATCCAGTGTTCCAACCATCATAATTTAGGAGCACATCGAAACCTGAATCGGTTTCCATAAAAATTCTGGCTTCTACTGTAGTTTCGGTCAATGCGCTACCGAAACCATTGGCTACATTGATCTGATCATCTGTCCCATCGAAATGCAGGGAAGAAGAACCAGAATTACCACAGTTGTCGATTGCTACTGGTGTAGGAACCGTTACATTAGCCTCACACAAACCTGCATCGGTGCTAACGGTGATATCTGAAGGACAGGTTATGGTAGGTGCAATAGTATCTTCTACCGTTACCGTAGCGGTACAAGTAGCCGTATTTCCAGCAGCATCGGTTGCAGTTAAGGTTACAGTATTGGTTCCAAGATTGGAACAGTTAAAGGTATCGTTGTCTAAACTAAGGGTAACGGAACCACTGTCATCGGTTGACCCACCATCTACATCAGATGGGTTTATAGTCACATTCCCTGAAGCATCCAATTGAGCTGTAAAGTTGGTACAGACCGCTACAGGATCTACTTCGTCCACAAAAGCGATTAGGAAACGAAAGTCCAAAGTCGCACTCGTAGAGGATTGAAAAACACCTCCATTGTTAAATAGGTTCTCTCCATTGGGGTAAGGATCTCCTCCACCCATAGCAAGACGATACAGGGTCGTTCCAGGGTCTACCATGTACGTGTAAGTGCTTCCAGCGGTGACAGGCACAGGTGTGGCAAAGGTTGCCGTAATGTCCCCTCCTCCCGCAGGAATTGCAAGTGTAGTTGTCCCGATTACGTTAACACCAGTATCGCCATCATGTATTGTCACAGTAGCTGTTCCGGTAACGGTAACTTGGTTTATTCGGATGGTAAGCGACTCGATTTGTCCAGTACAGGGAGCAATAAAACTATTGCCCTGTTCTCGAGATGAAGCTGTCAACGCTGCCGTGACAGAATTTTGATCAATGTTTTGGCCAGGGCCACATTGTGCATTTAGGATAGGTATTGACAAAATAATTGCCAATGCACATAGCATAATTTTTTTCATAAGTGAGGAATGTGTTAGCTTAAATTTTTCGCGAAGATATCTAATGAAATGTTAAAATAGAAGACGTAAAAACCGTATAAATTTTCAGTAAAATCCTACAAGTTTGATTCTTAATAGTTTACATTTTTGTTGCTGCTTTTTGCCACCCATAAATGATGAAAATTTAACATTTCAACCCTTTAAAAAAGAACTCAATCCAACATCTTTTCCATCTTTTTTGTAAAACCCAAAGGTTCTTTACGACTTAGGTAAGCATAAACTCAAAAACAAAATGAAACCGACAAGACTTTTCTTTCTTGCCATGGTTTTGGTTGCGGTATCGGGTTGTATTCGGGACGATTTTTTGAACGACCGGGTAGAAGAACGAATCGTAATCAACAACCTCATCCGTGAGATCCAGATCGATGACACCTACGAACTCATGGCTACCTTCTTTAATTTTATTGGCGAAAGCGAAACGGCCTCCTTTACTTGGGAGTCCAGCGATCCTTCTATACTAAGCATCGACAACAATGGCGTTCTTACTGCCTTAGTAGAGGGTACAGCTACGATAACGGTATCCACTTCGTTACAAGACGGAACCTTGGTTACGGAAGAAGCCTCTATCGATGTGGTTACCGAAGAAGCCAATAACGATGGTCCTATTGTGAAATCGGGGGTGATTGTTACCACCAGTTCGTATACTTTAATGGGAGACTTTACCCTTTCAGAAATTGAAGACTCCCCTAACCTAGACCTACAAGTCATGGGTAATTACGAAGCATCCGACAATCTTCCGGGGCTGTATCTGTATCTATCCAACAACCCGAACTCCATAGACGTTGCCTTGGAGGTAGGGCCTGTTACCGTGTTCAACGGAGAGCATAACTATATTTTGGAAGACATAGGCATTAACGATTACCAGTATCTGTTGTATTGGTGTAAGCCATTTTCGGTTAAAGTAGGTCACGGAGAAATTGAAAACTAAGATGAAAAAACTATTCATATTACTACCACTAGTATTAATCTCCTTTAACGCTTTGGGACAATGGTCCAAGGGAAAAGGAAAGGGATTTTATAAACTATCTGCTTGGTATTTAAAGAGTGATCAGCATTATACCGATGCTGGCCGCATAGACCCCAATGTAACGCGAACACAGTTCAACATCAACTTTTATGGTGAATATGGCATTA
>JANQKN010000074.1 GCA_028281065.1 Flavobacteriaceae bacterium
ACTTGTGCGCGACGATGACTATCTGTCTGAAGAAGGTGGAATGAAAATATCGAAAACAGAGATCGTTAAATAGCACTTAGGCAATCGCTGTTATATAAAAAGACCTTGTTTTAAAGCAAGGGCTTTTTTTTAGGATTCCACCACTTCTTTTAATTTATCGATGGCCTTCTCGGTTCCATTTCGCAATGCTTTTTTAGCCACTAAGGCCAGCATCAATTTCTTAATAGGGGACTTGGCCTTCCAATACATTTCTACTTTTAACTGTGTTTCCTTTTCGGAAATAGGCTTCAGGATGAAAAACTGATAGAGTTCATCCACGGGAGGAGGGCTGGTTGTAAGCTCGCCATAGACCCATTCATTGGGAGCAGCTTCTTTGGTTACTACCGTAAAGTTGAGCTGCTTGGATCCTATAGTGCATACATGTTCGGTCCCCAAACGGGTAACTTCGTTTTCATTCCACTCTATTTTGTATACCCCTTCCGCCCACAAGTGCCTATACTTATAGTTGGTAATCATTTCCAATAGGGAGGAAACATCAGTTTTAAACGTTCTTTCGAAAGAGACATTGGGAGCGCAATTAAAAGACACTTTATTTCCTTCTTCAAACGATTTCAGCTTTAATCGGGAAGGATCTATTTCTGCAAAACTATAGTGAATGGTTTTCTCATCGTAAGTATCATTCCCTACCTGAAACTGAAACAACTTACTCTCGTACTCTGGAGGCATCATGATGTGTTCGGTGAGTTCTTTGCTTATAAGCGCATAATTATCTGTCTTTACCGAATTCTTAAGCAGTCGGTGCGCCTGTATAACAGCTTCCCCAAAAGGTTTTCTGTTGTCCCTAACCTGCAAAAACTGAAGATCTCCCATATGGGCAACAATCTTTAACTGTAATTGAGGAGCCGTGGCGCAGGCATTACATGGGCAGATTCGGTGTTTTTCCAACAGTTTTAAATGACTGTAAAAAGCTGTGTACATGGACTCGATCTGCGCCAAGAGCTTTTCTTGGGAAGGGACATTGTCTTCCTTGTAAAAAAAGAGGGCATCCCCTTCTATTTCGGCCAGTTTCAGGTCCTGGGTATTAGCAGAAATAAGTATTTCCAGTAGTTCAGAAATTACATGCTGGCTGTGCTCCGCTTCTGTAGTTTGTACAAAATGGGTGAATCCGGAGATATCGGGAATGAAGAGTAGTGATTTTGACATACCTAAAAATAAATAGACTTGTCGGTTTAGTCTTGCATTTATACCATTCTTAACAAAAGTTTACAATTACAAACCTATTATTGATTTTCTATTTCCTCTATAAGTTCAAGCAAATGCGGTAGTACCAAGTCTTTCCTTGCCCATGCTATCTCGTGCCCAGTTCCTTTGGTTGTTACAATCTTTATGTTTGGAAATACTTTTTGGGTATAGTTTACATTCTCGTATGGAACTATATCGTCTTCATCGCCATGCATATGGATCACTGGAATGGTAAGGGTGGGCCATCCCTTTTCAATTTTGGCTAATTCTTGAGCATGTATCGTCTTTTCGTCCCCAGCTACACGGTATCCTGTGGGCACCAACCATCGGGTAAGCCACCATTGGGTAAGGCGGGAGGCCCAAATATCCTTTTCATTCTCTGGGTCTATGGCTGGGGAGATCATCATGACGGCTTTAACATTGGGGTTTATCACCGCCAACCGTGCTGCCAAGGGACCTCCATAAGAAGATCCCACAGCAATCACATTGGTAAGCTTTTTTTCCGAAATAATAGCGCTCATGAGTTGCGCCTGTACATCTATGGAGGTCATTTCGTCCCCAAAATTGGAGTATCCATAGCCAGGGCGGTCTACCGCAAAGAGGCTTGCTTTTTGCTGAAGAAGGCTATCGGTCATATATCCGTTCCACGCAGAAAGGGAACTGGGCGAGCCATGAAAAAAGAAAAGGTTTACATTTTTTTTATCCTTAGCAACCTTTACCACCCGAATCTTAAGATTTAGGCTATCCACATCGAAATAGGAAATCTCTGCTTGGGTATCCTCTTTGTGGAATCGTTCAGATAGCTCATGATCGGATTCCCTCCACTGTAAGGTTGTACAAGAAGACAATAGGATTATGCCTCCCAAAAGGAAAACTATCTTAAAAAAACGGACCTTCTTTTTCACTTAGAAAAATTACAACATCTATATTATTTAATCGCCTAAAACAGGCTTAGAGTCACCATAGGTATTCAATCCTTGTAACGGATAGAGCAAGTCTTTATCAAAACTATCAAATTTATAGTCCCTGAGGCTTATACGATACGCCCCTCTATCTGCATCTTTGGGTTTCCCTATTTGTATCACTATTTCTGAAGGGAAATAGGTTCCTATAGACGTCTTTGTCCTTCCCTCATATAAAACCGTTCCGTGCTGCAGTCCTTTTGGCGTGGGGACAAAGAAATCACTTATGGTTACCTCGGTCACGGATAAACCCTTTAAACTTGTTGTTCATTCCAGGTCTCCAAATCAAAATCCACTGTTTGAGGAAGCCTTCTCTCCAAG
>JANQKN010000116.1 GCA_028281065.1 Flavobacteriaceae bacterium
TTCCAAAGACTTCAATAGGCATCAAGCCTTCCGGGGTATCGAGTAGGGTTTCCCCTCCTTCTACTTGGTATGTTGGGGTATTATAGGGGTATTTTTTTATGGAATGAGCAGAGGATTCCACTACTTTCTTTACCTCAGCATCTTCTTCATTGTAAACAATAGCACCTCCCAGAGTGATTTGTTCCAGAAATATGGAAAACTGTTCAACATAGTTGGAAAAAGTAGGGAATACATTTATATGATCCCAAGCAATACCACTCAACAACGCAATATTGGGCTTATATAGGTGGAATTTGGGTCGCCTATCTATAGGAGATGAAAGGTACTCGTCTCCTTCCAACACCATAAAATCGTTATAATCTGTTAAACGCACCATGGTGTCGAAACCTTCCAATTGAGCTCCAACCATATAGTCCACATCTTTATCATGATAGTGGAGTACATGCAAAATCATGGAGGTAATGGTGGTCTTTCCATGGGATCCCCCAATTACAACCCGGGTCTTATCCTTAGCTTGCTGGTATAAAAACTCGGGATAACTATAAATAGTAAGTCCCAGTTCTTGTGCTTTTAGCAATTCGGAGTTGTCGGGCTTTGCATGCATGCCCAATATAATGGCGTCCAATTCGTTCGAAATCTTCTCGGGAAACCATCCATAGGATTCTGGTAACAGCCCTTTGGCCTCCAATCGTGACTTGGAAGGATCGAAAATCACGTCATCGCTTCCTGTAACTTGATATCCCTTTTCGTATAGGGCTAGGGCCAAATTGTGCATTGCGGCACCTCCAATGGCTATAAAATGTACTCTCATAGGTAAACTGGGAATGGATATTAATGGATTCCGGTTGTTTTAAGGAGTAAAGATACTGCAAATACCTGCAAGAAGTGGAACACTACAAGCCCAAAATGATTTGCCTTTCTTCTTTGGCTTCTTTAAAATCGGGACGGTCGCTCAAGGCTTTGTCAATCCACTCTAAGGCTGTCTCTTTTTGACCTATGTTTTTGTATATCTGCGCCAATCTAAAATAGGCCCAATCCTTGGGAACCCCGTCGCTTATGGAATAGTTTTCTATGTATTTCTGAAGGCAATTAATCCCCAGTTCGGCATCGAGATTATACTGTGCTGCAATTTTGCCTATTTGATACCTAAGCGAATTGCGATCATGAGCTTTTAAACAGCTTTCTACAGTTTGTAAGGCCTTTTCCGGCTGATTGTTATTCTCGTAGTGTTCGGTAAGCTTTTCGTAGGTATGAACAGAGCCCCCAACAGCTACGGCATTCCTGTAGTGTTTTTCGGCATCTTTGGGACGTTTGCTGTATTCTGCAATATAACCGTTGGCCAAATGCCCATCCACAGGTGAAATCTTAGCTAACTGGTTGGCATATTTAATGGCCTTCTTTTCACTACCCCCAATAATCCCTGGCAGTTGAATGTAAAACTCTACCAACGCCCACCGGGCTTCTATGTGATTGGGATCCAACTTAGCAGCTCTCTGCAATTCCCTCTTTATATCCCCTATGTAAGACAATGCACGGATTCTTGAAATTTCCAAAGCTTTCATCCCCATAGCGCCGCCATACTTAAAATGGTAGTCTGCATTGGAGTCATCTTTTTCCACCAAGTTTTCGTAATAATCGATAGCCGTGTCCCAATCCTTGGCAAAACTGGCTATATCGCCTAGGTACTCCTGGGTCTCGGCATGACCTGGGTGATCTTTAAGATAGGCTTCGAACAAGGGTTTGGCTTCTTGGTACTTTTCGGCCTCAAAAAGGGCTTCGGCATCCAAAAAGTCATTTTGGGCCCATAGCGAAAACGAAGTAAGGCAGAAGAATAGGAAAAGCAGTCTATTCATAGTATAGTTTTGGGAGTTCAAATATAGCTAACTTATTTTTTATGGCCTGAAAATGAAACGTTAACAAACGGGCTTTATTTTTATTTCAGTACCTTTAAAAGATAACAAATTAAACATCTTAGTTATGAATTCAAAAGTTTTTATGGTCATCAGAATCCTTTTGGGACTCTTTGTCCTGGTCTTTGGACTTAACAAGTTTTTCCATTTTATCCCCATGGAACAACCCACTGGCGACGCTGCTGCTTATTTTGGAGCACTAACCAACTCTAAGACACTCATAGTGGTCGCTGTGGTTGAAATTTTAGCTGGAATTGCGCTAATCTTCAACAAATATGGGGCATTAATGACCATTATCCTTATGAGTGTATCCGTTAATGCACTTCTTTTCCATGTAACCCTAGACCCTGGGAATAGTGCAGGTGCAGTTGTATTAGTATTGCTTAATGTATTAGCCTTGATTGGTTATAAGGACAAATACAAAGAATTATTGAATTGATACAGAAAAAGGCCCATTCGGGCCTTTTATTTTTTAGGGGGAAATTTATTTAATGCTTTTTCTACTGCTTTCAGGTAATGCATGTCCCGTTGTTCCGGCGTCGCTTTTTCTTTTAAACGGCAATCTACCACGGCTTGCCAAATAAGTTGATCTTTTTCGGCATCGATAAAGTCGATCGTGATTTGCTGCTCTATGCTAGGCCCTCCTATTGGAATGCCTACACTACCTCCTACTCCTACATTACCACCACCTCCGCCTAGGCCTATACCGATGGTATTTCTAGAGTTGGAAAGTGCTTCTTTGGCGTGAAAATTAATAAGGAACTGAGGGTTTTGGCTTCGGGTGTACCTAGGGCCAAACACACTATCCACGGCATGGGCAATGCGTTTATTGTCCAATTCGCTTAAACCCGAATCTATATTGGGGTAAAATTGATAGGATCGATATTGGGTCCAATCGGTCTGTTCTTCGTAATCCAAGGCTACGGTCGCCCCACAAGAAACAAGCAGCATACATCCAGCAATTAAGGCACATAGTTTCATAAGCATCTTTTTGAATAAAGATAACGAAAATGGTTTTGCCCTATTATAGGATGCTACTCTTTAACAATCTTTTCGGATACCACTCCACGGTTGGTGTGTAATTTCGCGAAATAAATCCCTTGTGGAAAGGAAGAAAAATCTATGGTGTTTTTAACTGTTTGCAGTACTTTTTGCCCCAACACATTATAAACTTCTACACTTTCAACACGTACATCATTTTCTGAAGAAATGGTAAGGGTATGCGTAACTGGATTGGGCAACAAGCTTATAGAATTTGACAAAGAAAAATCTTCGGTTCCCAACAAAAGGCAGGCTTCTTGAATTTCTGGTATAGAACTACAACCTTCACTATTGCCAGCAATTGTTTTTGAAACAGCCGGGTTGTCTATTGCAGTACATATGAACTGATTGACACAAACAGCCAAATTATTATTATTGGAAATAATCAACTCTTCTATTTGTGTGGGTGAGACACCCCCAAGAGCAGAAACATCGTTAAGGTTTGGATTACTTACCACTAACAATCGACCATCGATTACTTGCAAATTTTCCAATCCCGCTAAGGATTGCAAATTGTTATTGTCATAAATCTCCAAATCACCGGCAAAAGTCAAGTTGTTTAAAAATGACAGATCGTTAACCAAGTTATTATACCCAATACGGACTCGTTCTGTTACAGTTGTAATGTTTTCCAATCCCACGAGGTTTGTTAGATCATAATTCTTTATAATGAACAAATCCTCCAAGGTTTCAATATTGGCTAGTCCAGAAATACTGGTGAGTTCCTCATTGCTGGAAATATAAATAGACCCTACAGATTCTAAATTCGACAACTCATCCAGATTCGCTATGGGTTCTACAGAAATAGCAATATCCCCTTCTACAGATTGTAGGTTTTCCAATCCACTTAAATTGCTAAACAAATTACTCCCTATGGTAAGGAAGGTAAGTTCGGTAATGGCATTTAATTGGGAGATATCCTGAAGGTTATCGTTTTCGAACAAATGAAGCGTATTCATAGATTGAATATTATCCAACCCATTAAAACCTATCATATTGTTGTTTCCAAAAAAATCAATCCCATCCATGCTTTGCAGCGCAGTTAGTCCGGTTAAATCCTGAACTCCCTGATTAAGCCAAAAAGTAAGCCTCCCCATGGAAGTGATGTTGTGAAGTCCCATGAGGTCTGTTACATCGGTACTGAAAATAACAAGGTCTTCCACTTCGGTAAGGACAGACAATCCCTGCAGGCTGGTAATGCTGCTAACCGTTCCCTCAATTTTAAGCTCATGGGTTAAGATGGTACAGCCAGGATAATTCGTTGCAAAATTATCGATCTCTGCTTGCGATGTAAGCATGATATCGGCCGTTGGGCATTGTGCCATCCCTACCGTACAACTCAACAAAAACAAATAGGTAATTAGTTGTTTCATAGCAACTTAATATAGATTGATTATCCTTCTAAGATAACCAATTCTCTTGTAAATCTAGATTTTACTTCTCTCGATTTATAAATATGAAGAAATCAAAATTGGGAAAGGGAAGGCTAGTTAAGCATTTCCCACAGACGATCTTTCAATTCCATAAGGCCCTGTTGTGCTACAGAGGAGAAGAACAGGTACGGAATCCCTTCAAAATCTTTGTCCAATTCGGCCTTCATTTCGGCCTTTAATTCGTCATCGAGCATATCGCTTTTGGAGATGGCAACCAATCGGTCTTTATCCAACATTTCTGGATTGTAACGACGAAGTTCATCGACTAAAATATCGTATTGCTTTCGGATATCGTCCGCATCGGCTGGAATCAAGAAAAGCAAGGTGGAATTGCGTTCAATATGCCTCAAGAAATAATGTCCCAATCCTTTTCCTTCGGCGGCACCTTCTATAATTCCTGGAATATCGGCCATCACAAACGAACGGTAATCCCTATATTCTACGATCCCCAAATTGGGCTTTAGGGTCGTAAATTCATAATTGGCAATTTTAGGTTTGGCAGCTGTAATGACTGAAAGCAGGGTAGACTTACCTGCATTTGGAAATCCTACCAATCCTACATCGGCCAATACTTTCATCTCTAAAGTGATGTTGGCTTCTTCCCCTGGAAGTCCAGGTTGGGCATATCTAGGGGTTTGATTCGTCGAACTTTTAAAATGATTGTTTCCTCGCCCTCCTTTTCCTCCTTTGGCAATGACCAATTCTTCTCCGTCCTCCAGGATTTCTTTTAGGACTTCGTTGGTATCGGTGTTTTTTACTACCGTTCCCAAAGGGACTTCAATGTATACATCTTCGCCATCGGCCCCAGTACTGGTCTGTTTTCCACCAGCACCTCCGTGGCCTGCTTTAAAATGACGTTTGAACTTTAAGTGGTAGAGTGTCCAAAGGTTTTTGTTGGCTTTTAAAATAATATGCCCGCCACGACCACCATCGCCCCCGTCGGGGCCTCCCTTGGCCACGAATTTCTCCCTTCTAAGGTGAGCACTTCCCTGCCCTCCTTTTCCAGAAGTTACATGAACTTTTATGTAATCAACAAAATTCCCCTCGGTCATAATTCCTTATAAAAACAGCCTAAATCAACAAGCTGTAGATTGCTTACAATGTATCTATCACATCGCTTAATCGCTCTGTAATCTCTTCTACTGTTCCTACACCATCCACTCCATAATATTTATCCTGAGCTTCGTAGAAATCTTTTAGGATTGCAGTCTCGTCGTAATATACTTTTATTCTATTTCTTACTACATCTTCATTGGCGTCATCAGGTCTTCCAGAAGTTTTTCCTCTTTCCAAAAGTCGCTCAACAAGAATCTCATCATCTACTTCCAAGGCAACCATTCCATTTACTTGGGTATTCTTTTCATTAAGCAAATTTTGTAAAAACTCTGCCTGATCATTGGTACGCGGATAGCCATCGAAGATAAACCCGTTAACCTCTCCTCTTCTTTCTACTTCTTCAGCTAGCATTTTATTTGTCAACTCATCTGGAGCTAATAAACCCTTATCTGCATATTCTGCTGCAATTTTACCTAACTCGGTATTGTTTTTCTTATGATACCTAAACAAGTCTCCTGTTGAGATATGCACTAATTGATATTTTTCCTTTAAAACTTCGGCTTGGGTTCCTTTTCCGGCACCTGGAGGGCCAAATAATACGATGTTTTTCATCCGGTTTTTATTGCTTCTGAATAATGATTTAAAAAAATTCCACATAACGAAGGTGCAAAGATACCCATTTCGGAGAAGATTGTACCTTTGCGCAATGGCAAATTATTTTTCTTCGAAGTTTATCCTCGGTATTTTAGGGGGAGGCCAATTAGGCAAAATGATGTTGTATGAAACCCGAAAATACGACATCACTACCCATGTGCTCGATCCCAGTGCCGAAGCCCCGTGTCGAATCGCCTGTGATGTCTTTCAACAAGGGGATCTTATGGACTTTGATACGGTTTACAACTTTGGAAAAAACGTAGATGTGCTTACGTTCGAAATCGAAGGTGTAAACGTTGACGCCCTCGAAAAACTGGAAAGCGAAGGAAAAAAGGTATACCCTTCTGCAAATACCCTTAGGAATATTCAGGATAAAGGGGTTCAGAAGCAATTTTACAAAGAACACCGCATACCCACTTCCCCTTTTATCGTTTTTGAAAACAAAAACAAACTGAACGAAGCTATTGTTCGCAAGGAGCTGCACTATCCTTTTGTATGGAAAAGCTGTACAGGAGGATATGATGGTAAGGGTGTGAGCATTATTAGGGATGCTGGGGATATCATTCCGTTATCCAGCGGACCCTGTATTGCCGAAAAGTTGATTCCATTCAAAAATGAATTGGCAGTCATTGTCGCAAGGAACCCTTCTGGGGAAGTACGAACCTATCCTGTGGTGGAAATGGAATTCCATCCAGAAGCCAATCAGGTAGAATATGTTATCTGTCCCGCAAGGATCGATGATGTGGTAGCAGAAAAAGCCAGAGCTGTAGCAGCTCAGGTTTCGGAGGCCTTTCAACATGTTGGGCTTTTGGCCGTGGAGATGTTCCAGACCGAAGAGGATGAAATCCTAGTAAACGAAGTAGCCCCAAGACCCCACAACAGTGGTCACTATAGCATAGAAGCCAGCTACACCAATCAGTTTGAACAGCACATCCGTGCTATTTTAAACCTTCCCTTAGGGAATACGGATAGTAAAGTAGGCGGGATTATGGTAAATTTGGTGGGTGATGAAGGACATACGGGAGATGTAGTGTATGAAAACATAGAAAAAATCATGGCTATGGATGGGGTAACGCCACATATTTATGGAAAGAAGGAAACCCGTCCTTTCCGTAAAATGGGACATGTTACCATCGTTAATGAAGATATCGCTGAAGCACGTAAAGTAGCCGAAGAAGTAAAAAAGAGCATTAAAGTAATAAGCAAATAAGATGAGTAAAGTAGGAATCATCATGGGAAGTACGAGTGACCTCCCCGTTATGCAGGATGCCGTAGACATCCTTAAAGGCTTTGACATAGACGTGGAAGTAGATATTGTTTCTGCCCACCGTACCCCAGACAAACTTTTCGATTATGGAAAGAACGCCCATGAGCGTGGTATTTCTGTCATCATAGCTGGTGCTGGCGGTGCCGCACACCTACCCGGAATGATCGCTTCCCTTTCCCCGCTCCCTGTTATTGGGGTACCCGTAAAATCCAGCAATTCCATCGACGGATGGGACAGCGTTCTCAGCATCTTACAGATGCCGGGTGGCGTACCTGTCGCCACCGTAGCGCTAAACGGCGCCAAGAACGCGGGAATTTTGGCAGCCCAGATTATAGGAAGTGCCGACAAATGTGTCCTCGATAAGGTTTTGGCCTATAAAGAAGGACTAAAACTGAAAGTGGAGGAAGGTGCTAAAAAGGTGAAAGAAAAGTACTAAATGAAGCATGCCCTATTATCCATAATCGTTGCTGTTTTGGGAATGGTTTGGGTAGTACATATCAACTATCAGATTGCAGCAGTAGTTACGGAAGCATTACAGGCTGCAGATCAATCCATGAATCCCTCGCTTGTTAGTTTTCCTAAGGTCTACAAAATGTCTGGTCTTGTTATAGGGCTAATCGGAATTTTCTTTGGCGTAAAAGGGTTTTTCAAAACCAAACCCCTTAGTATTGTTGGAATTGTGTTATCCCTTCTGTTAATCGTATTAACCTTCATCCCCATTTTTTCTTACCTATTGGCAGATTAGGACATGGACATTAACATTCATTAAGCGATAAGTACGTTAACCAATCCGTATCTTAGCCGCTCAATTCAATATTCATAGATTTTCATGAATCCATTACTCCAAAAATTCGATACCGCTCCTTTTTCAGAAATAAAAGAGGAACATTATATACCGGCCATCAAAGCATTGATAGCTTCCACCAAAGAAGAGGTCAATACCATTGCCAATTCCAATGATTCGCCTACGTTTCAAAACACCGTAGAAGCCTTAGAAAATACAGGTATACAACTGGATCGGGCTACCAGTATTTTCTTTAACCTCAACAGTGCGGAAACCAACGAAGAAATCCAGAAAATTGCGCAGGAAATCTCACCCCTGTTAACCGATTTCAAAAACGACCTGTTGCTTAACGAAACCCTTTTTAAACGTGTAAAAGCGGTTTATGAAGCGAGAAAGGAATTGTCATTGAATGCAGAGCAGAAAATGCTTCTGGACAAGCAATACAAAGGCTTTGCCCGAAACGGAGCTGACCTTTCCGAAGCTAAGAAGGAAAATCTACGTGAACTGGATACCGAACTGGCCAAATTAAAACTCACTTTTGGCGAAAATGTATTGGCCGAGACCAATGCTTTCCATATGCATATTACCGATGAAAACGATCTCGATGGGCTTCCAGATGGTGCCAAGGAAGCAGCGGCTTTAACGGCTAAGGAAAAAGGGAAAGAAGGTTGGGTCATTACGTTAGATTACCCCAGCTACATCCCGTTTATGAAATATGCCAAAAACCGGGAACTCCGCAAGAAACTGTCTTTGGCATTTGGAGCCAAAGCCTTTAAACGTAACGAGCAGAACAACGAGAAAAACGTATTGAGGATTGTTGAGTTAAGACACAAACGCGCACAGTTGTTGGGCTATAAAAGCCACGCACACTTCATGCTGGAAGAGCGGATGGCCGAAACCCCTAAAAAAGTAACCGCTTTCTTAGAGGAGCTCTTGGAAAAAGCAAAACCAGCTGCCCAAAAGGAGTTCGACGAATTGGAAGCCTATGCCAAGAAATTGGATGGGATCGATCAATTGCAGAAATGGGACAGTGCCTACTATGCCGAAAAACTGAAACAAGAACGTTTTAATCTGGATGATGAAAAGTTGAAACCTTATTTCAAGCTTGAAAATGTAATCGATGGCGTTTTTACCGTTGCTGAAAAGCTCTTCGGACTTCGATTCGAAGAGGACAATTCCATTAGCAAATACCACGAAGATGTGATGACTTACCAAGTAAAAGACGCGGAAGGTGTCTTGGTGAGTATATTTTATGCCGATTTCCATCCACGACCCGGAAAAAGGGGCGGTGCCTGGATGACCAGCTACAAACCCCAACAAATAAAGGATGGGGTTAACGATAGACCGCATGTTTCCATTGTGTGTAATTTTACCAAACCTACTGCCAGCAAGCCTTCCCTGCTTACTTTTAACGAAGTAACTACCCTATTCCACGAATTTGGACACGCCTTGCACGGTATGCTGGCCAATACTACTTACAAAGGACTTAGCGGTACGAATGTGTATTGGGATTTTGTGGAACTACCTAGCCAAGTATTGGAAAACTGGTGCTATGAAAAGGAAACCCTGGAGTTGTTTGCTACCCATTACGAAACGGGCGAATTGATTCCTATGGAATACGTACAGAAGATCAAGGAATCGGCCACCTTCCATGAAGGCATGCAGACCTTGCGTCAACTGAGTTTTGGGATGCTGGATATGGCCTGGCACAGTTCGGGCCCTTCCCCTATTACCAACGTAAAAGCTTTTGAGGAAGCGGCTTTCGAAAAAACGAAACTATATCCGAGCACTCCAGAAACCTGTATGAGTACTTCGTTCTCCCACATCTTTCAAGGAGGGTACAGTGCGGGTTATTACAGCTACAAATGGGCAGAGGTATTGGATGCCGATGCTTTCGATTATTTTAAACAGGAAGGAATTTTCAATAAAAAACTGGCTACTAAGTTCAAGGACACTGTACTTTCCCAAGGCGGAACGATAGATCCTATGGAGTTGTATGTACAGTTCCGTGGCAAAAAACCCAATCCAGATGCTTTGTTGAAACGGGCAGGGCTTATCTAGTCTTCCGAAATTTTCAAATAGTAAAGCCTTGTGGAAAACAAATAAAGTTTCAATTTTTTTTGAAAGTTTAAAATTATTTGTATATTTGAACCATGAATTACCAAGAAGCCAAAGAAAAATTTATCAGTACCTGGGGAACCTTAGGCTCCCTTTGGGGCATTAACAAAGCCATGGCACAGATACATGCTTTGCTTTTTGTGTCACCGGAGCCGCTTTCTATGGAAGAAGTGATGGAAGAATTGGGGATTTCCCGCGGCAATGCCAGCATGAACCTTAGAGGATTGATAGACTGGGGCATTGTATACAAAGTAAATGTGGCTGGGGAACGCAAAGAGTACTTTGCCAGTGAGAAGGATGTTACTGAATTGGCCCGTACCATTGCCAAAGAGCGTAGCCGAAGGGAAATTGGCCCCACCGTACGGGTTTTGAAAGAAGTGTCTAACATAGAGGACGACGGTTCCAAAAAAACCCAGGAACTCATTAAAAAAACAAAAGAAATGCATGAATTGGTAGAAACTGCCGATGCCATGCTTAATAGAATGGTGAACCAAGAACAGAATTGGATCACAAAAACCTTGGTAAAGTTTCTTAAATAGAAACTAGCTAAGCGACGAACCGAGGGAGTTTTTCTCCCTTTTCTTTGAATGTTATATTTCAATAATTATTGAAAGTTTAGAACTAATGAAAAATTTATACAGATACAACGTCACAGGAATTATAATAACACTACTACTCTATATAACCCTTTGGGGAGGTATTCTGGCACAGGTATTACTGGGTGGTTTTCAATTAATCTGTTTCATGGTCATTTGTGTGTATTTCTCGAAACTGACCAATACACTGAAAAATCACGTAACTGTTTATGGCTTAGTAACATTTCTGCTCATTGTCATAACAGTTAAGTTTCCAGATATCTTCTTTAGGGTGTTTTGGCCCTTTTCTGGGGTATTGGCTTTTTACTTCTTGTATATCACCTATCAACTTAAAAAATTGCAGTTATGAGAACCCAAAGCAAACTCCAAACTGATAAAGGAAGCATCTCTTTTTCTTGGAAGAAAAGCCTCTGGTTATATTTCATCCTAATACCCATCGCGTTCCTGAGTGTGGCAAAAATCACTTTGTTGGATATATCCCTGTTTATGATACTTCTCTTCCTTACTGTAGGCATAGGCCACTCCGTAGGATTACATAGGGGAATTATTCATAAATCGTATAAATCTGGCAGGCTATTTAGAAATTTGTCATTAGTTCTATTTACACTTTGTGGTATGGGAAGTCCTTTAAACTGGTTGAAACAGCACTATTTCAGGGATTATTGGCAGAATAGAACAGATTGTCCTACATACTTTAGGTACCAACATTCATTGCTTACCGACTACTGGTGGAACTTACACCTAAGTTTTACACCAAACAGCCTTGAACGATATAAGATTCCCAACGAAGACCTTAAAGATCCTTTTATTCTACATCTTCATAAAACTTGGGTCTTTTACAACCTTCTGTTTATGTTGATTTTGCACCTATTGCTGGGTTTCAATTCTATGTTGTTACTAACCTTCTTCCGCTGCGGACTTATCATTTTAGGTCATTGGTATATAGGATATGCTTCACACAAATTTGGATATTCAAGGTTTCAAATAGAAGGAGCTGATGAAAGTGGCTACAACGATATCTTTTTAGGCTTGATCTCTTTTGGCGAAGGGTTTCACAACAATCACCATTCCTATCCAACCTCAGCTAAGTTTTCATCCAAATGGCACGAAATAGATTTTGGATGGGTCTTAGTTTTTACCTTAAAAAAACTACGAATCATCCATCAGGTTAAAACTCAGGAAAACAACCTTAAAAGAACTGCTCGTAAGCACTCGAAAGTGTTTTGGAAACTTCCTTCAATTTAAAATTCAACTATTATGAAAACCCTCTCCCTTCCATTCAAAATCAAAAAGAAAAAAACAACAGCTTCTCGACAGGATATTGTCCATTTTTACGAGGAAGCTACGGACGATTATTTCTTCTGGAGCAAAGACCTCAACATGCACTTCGGTTATTTTATCTGGGGAAAAACCAACCCTTTTAAAAGAGACAGCATGCTCAACGAAATGAACGAACAAATCTACCAGCGTTTGCAACTTAGTGGGAATCATAGGATCGTGGCCGATCTGGGCTGTGGTATGGGAGGGACCATACGCCACTTTTTAAAAAGGGATCGGCTACTTTCCATGATTGGGGTGACCCTCTCCCCTTTTCAGGTTCGGGAAGGCAATCGGATGTTACGTCCATACAAAGGGGTTATCTTGGAAGAAGACTACACCCAGACCTCTATTGCTTCAGATAGTATGGATGGTGTTATTGGCATAGAGAGTCTTTGCCACTCAGGCCACAGTAAGGAATGCCTTAGGGAAGGATACCGAATCCTGAAAAAAGGAGGCAAAATGGTCATTGCCGATGCATTCCTGAAAAAAACACCCGATAAGCTCTGCTCGGTGAGCCATTACAGTTATCAAAGCTTGTGTAAAGACTGGAGTTTAGATGGTTTGGGGGTGATTAATGAAGTGGAAGAAAATCTTAAACGCATTGGATTCAGTACTATAAAAGTGGAGGAAGTATCACTTCGGGTGGCTCCTTCGGTATTCCACGTTCCTTTTGCTATTGTTGGTTTTCTACTGAAAAACCTTTTTAAGGAAAACCCCATAAAGCCGCAAAGTTGGAACAACCTAAAGGCTTCTTTTTACTCCTTAATTTCCGGACTGCATCTTAAAGACTTTGGATACTATATCATTACAGCTACCAAATAATGACAACCATAGAGATACATACCAAAATAAACGCGCCCTTAGAGCAGGTGTTCGATCTTTCCCGAAGCATAGACCTTCATTTACAATCTGCACCTAAAACCCAAGAACAGGTCATTTCAGGCAAGAAATCCGGATTATTGGGCCCTGGGGAAACAATTACTTGGCGAGGCAAGCATTTTGGAGTGTTCTTAAAACACAGCAGTAAAATAACCTCCTTCGAAAAACCCTTTCACTTTACCGACATTATGGTAAAAGGGCATTTCACCTATTTTGTACATCAGCATTTCTTTAAGTCTGAAGGAAACCACACCCTAATGACGGATATCCTTAAATACAAAGTTCCTTACGGAATGATAGGCCAATGGTTCAACAGGGTGTTTTTAAACAAGCACCTATCCCACTTTTTAATGCAGAGGAATGAAACCATTAAAAAAGCTGCAGAAAAAAGCCCCTTTCACAAGAAAGAGGCCACTTAGTAAAACAGTAATAACAAACAATTACTTTAAAAGTACTTTTTGGGAGATCGATTTATCATTTTCTGTAGTCAAGGAAACCACATAAACACCACTACTTAATTGCGGCAGTGAAATTTGCCCTTGGTTTGAGGTAACGCTTTTATTAACAACTATTTTCCCTTGTATATCGTGCATTTGCATGCTCACAAACGTTTCGCTGACCCCTTCAATAGTATAAGTCAATACACCTTGGCGTACATTAACCTGCAAAGAAGCATTGGGAAGTACATCCCCAACAGAAAGGCTACCCTCGCTTTTGGCTACTTCGATCAAGAATTCAGCACAAAGCTTGGTAAATTTGGTTGCATGGGTTGCTGTACCAGATAAACTGAAAGTATCACTCGCTGTGTGGATACTCGAGTTGTGCTGTCCGAAATTGGCTTCGAAAGGGAACGTAGATAAAAACCCTCGGTTGGTCCAACTCGCATGATCCGAACATCCGTAGTTACAAACGGAAGTAGCATAGGTTACTTCGTGTACTCCAGAAGCATTGTAATGATCCATAAGGCTCATCATAAAAATATTTAGGTTTCCGCTGGTAAAATCGGTAATAAGGGACACATCGTTGGTAGAACCGTTGTAATTGGTCATATCGAACTGCGCCACCGCAATTACATTTACGCTGTTGTTGTCATAATCGGCCGCAATCTCCCCAGAGCCTACCAAGCCTATCTCTTCGGCCGCATACGCCATTACTTCAATGGTTCTCTGAGGGACAAAATCGGTTTCGAACAAGGTACGCACCGCTTCGGTAATGGTAGCGATTCCCGAAGCATCATCATCGGCTCCAGGTGCATTGTTGTTTCCTTGATTGGAGGTAGAATCCAAATGCCCACCAACTACTACAAACTCATCTGGAATACTTGCTCCTGTTATGGTCATGATCACAGATGGCATATTGGTCCCGCTATGGTTATACAAACGAACACTTACATCGGTACGTCCATACGAGCTAGCCATATTTTCCCACTTAGTTTTTAGATCTTCGGCAGCTTGGGTAGCCGAAGCCATGGTATGGTATCGGGTTCCATATCCTTCCAATTCCAAGATATGGTCTTCTATATTTTGTGTATTTACAACATCTATGGCAGCATTTACGGCAGCATCTTCAGAAATGGTAAAAGCCATCCTGGAACTGTCGGGGCGTGTTTTAGGATGTTCTACGGCCTTAACGGCTTCTTCAAAACTGGGCATGCGGATATAACCCGGTCCATGTACCAACACACGGTCATGAAGTTTATGACTCGCATTGTCGGACATATATACAACAGCTTCATTTCTATATTCTTTTAAGATTTCCACTTCACCGGGAACGTCCTTTTGAAGTTCCTTAGCATCATGAAGCGCCATGGTTGCGTAGAATCCTTCGAAGTTTTGGGCTTGTAATGCAAAAGAAGCCAACAGGAATAAAGTAAATAGGTATTTCATAGTTTGAATTTTTCCCGAAGGTACAAATCAATTGAATAACTACTGAAAAAAGCACCTCATAAAAATCCCATAATAGCAGGTTGTCAGGGGGTAGTCGTTAATGATTTCCCAAACTTTGTTATTTTTGAAAAAAACTACGACAAAGCCGCCATGCCAATCAACGAAATAAATCCGAGTCAATGGGTCAATAAATACTCAGACTATTTATACAATTACACCATTGTTCGGGTAAACGACCATGAAATTGCCCAGGATTTAATTTCTGAAACATTTCTGGCGGGTCTTAAGTCCAAGGATAACTTTAAAGGGGAGTCTACCGAACGCACATGGCTCATCTCTATCCTTAAACGAAAGATTATAGATTATTATAGAAAAATAAATTCCAACAAAGGTAAGGCAGAGGTCCGCGTTAATTACAAAGAAGGTGAAGATGATGGCGACTGGCTGGAAGAAAGAGTAGGTGATCCCTTCGATAAGACTGCGGAGGACAAAATGGAGAACGAAGAGTTGGGAATGGCTATTTTTGGGTGTATGGACCGACTGCCTGAAAAACAAGCCACAATTTTTAGAATGAAAACAGTAGATGGTTATGATACCGAAACCATCTGTAATGAATTTGATATTACACCGTCTAACCTGTGGGTAATCATACATCGCGCCCGCAAAGCAATGGCAGATTGCCTAGAAGAAAATTGGTTTTAAAGAAGTTATGAAGATAAAATTAGAGTGCCACGAGGCAAATCACATTTGTGATAAAAATCAGTACAAAGAAGCTACTTTTTGGGAGAAAGTAAAGCTCAACATACACCTTATCTATTGTAGGGCATGTAGGAAGTACACGGCGCGCAACACCAAATTAACCCGGGCTATTAAAAACCCCAAAGTACAAAGAGCAGACAAAAATGCCCTAAGGGAGCGGTTGCAACAGGAGCTGTCAAAATAACCCTTTAAGGACTACAGTTAATAACATCCAAACAATCGGGATACTTTCCACCCAAAACGAGGCAAAGTATTTCGGTTGTTTTTTTTGGGAAATCCATAATAGCAATACACTAAGAACTGCCACAAAAAGTACGCTCCAAAAATGCATCTCTAAGATGGGTTCCTTAATTCCTTCCATTACTAACACCCCCAGCATTAAAACGGTACCGAGTATCTTGGTTTTTTTCACTCCCAATTTTTGAGGTAAGGTTCCAAGCGACTGCGCATCATAATCTATATCCCGTATCTCAAACGGTAAAGTCCAAACGATTACCAACAAAAACACTTGAGAGAAAGACAGCCATAGGTTCGCTTCTTGGAACAGTACACTATTCCACAAGGGAAAAAGAACCGTTACCCCAGCCCAAACCAATGCCACTACGAATATTTTGATCCCGTGTAGGGTTCTCAGACTCTTTCCTGCCAAAAATGGGATCGCATACAAAGCTGTAAATAACCCCAGAATAAACAATGGCACCCACAAGGTGGGTTGAAGTTTAAAGAGGAAATAGAGCAATATCCCAGCACACAGAAAGGAAAAAACCTGTATGCCTTTCAAAGAAGTAGCTAGGCTCCTATGGTGCAATCCTGCTATTCGGGCATATTTAATAAAATTATAACCCGAAATCGTTCCGAAGAACACAATACCAAACAAACTACTTGAAAAGGATATATCGAATTCCTGAAAAGTAACGTACAGTAAAGACGTTACTGCCAAAGCCACATGAATGCTAGCATTTATATAGAAGTTGAACAAAAGCCTTAGCAAACGCATCCCACAAAAATACCCAAAGTGTTAGTAACTCCTTGTTTTGGTTAAAAAATTCTCATTTATGGAATATAAAAGCAATCATTTTTTAGGCTTTATATCGTAATTTAGCCAAAATTTAATTCATCCATTAATGAACACTTCTTCTTTTGCCCTTAGGCACATTGGCCCACGCCAAAGTGATCTCCCCAAAATGCTCCAAACCATTGGGGCCGAAAGTTTAGAACAACTCATTCACGAGACCATCCCAGACGACATCCGCTTACAAAAGGATATAGTGTTGGATGATGCCATGAGCGAACAGCAATACCTAGAGCATATTAGCGAATTGGCCTCCCAAAACAAGGTTTTTAAAACCTATATTGGTCTTGGTTACCATGCAGCCAATATTCCAGCAGTCATACAACGTAACATTTTGGAAAATCCAGGTTGGTATACTGCTTATACTCCGTATCAGGCAGAAATCGCCCAAGGAAGATTGGAAGCCCTGCTCAATTTCCAAACGATGGTAACCGATCTTACAGGTATGGAAATTGCGAATGCTTCCCTTTTGGATGAAGCAACTGCAGCAGCAGAAGCCATGAGCTTGCTCTTTGCGGTTCGTGAAAGGGCACAAAAGAAAGAAAATGTAGTGAAGTTCTTTGTTTCGGAAGAAATCCTACCACAAACCCTTTCGTTGCTTGAAACACGTTCCGTCCCTCTTGGGATAGAATTGGTAGTTGGCAACCATGAAGAATTCGACTTTTCGAAAGAGTTCTTTGGAGCTATCCTCCAATACCCAGGGAAAAGTGGAAAAGTATACGATTACGCCCCATTTATTACAAAAGCCAAAGAAGCTGATATTAAAATTGCAGTAGCTGCCGATATATTGAGTTTGGTAAAATTGGAAGCCCCTGGTCATTTTGGAGCCGATGTAGTGGTTGGTACCACGCAACGATTTGGGATCCCATTAGGATATGGAGGCCCTCATGCAGCCTATTTTGCAACAAAAGAAGCTTACAAACGTAATATCCCAGGACGGATTATTGGAGTTACCAAAGACACCGATGGTAACCGTGCCCTACGAATGGCATTGCAAACCCGCGAACAACACATTAAAAGGGACAAAGCAACATCCAACATCTGTACTGCCCAAGTATTATTGGCCGTTATGGCAGGAATGTACAGTGTTTATCACGGTCCCGAAGGCCTTAAGGACATTGCCCAAAAGGTGCATAACAGAGCCGCTGCCCTAGCCGATGCTCTGGAACGTTTGGGTCTTTTCCAAGCCAACGAAACCTATTTCGACACCATCGCTATAAAAGCCAACGCAGAATCTGTTAAGAAAGCTGCTGAAGCAAATTCCATCAATTTTTACTATCCCGATGCGGAAACGGTATCCATTTCCATCAACGAAGCAACTACTTTAAAAGATATAAACGCAATTATTTCTGTGTTTGCTGAAGTTTTGGGGAAAGAAACTATTGTCCTTTCAGAAATAAAAGAAGGGAATGCCATCCCCAAAGAAGTAGCCAGGGCTTCGGAGTTTATGACCAACGAAGTTTTTAACAGCTACCATAGCGAAACCGAACTGATGCGGTACATCAAAAAATTGGAACGCCGTGACCTAGCCTTGAATCATTCCATGATTTCCTTGGGATCTTGTACCATGAAATTGAATGCTGCTGCGGAAATGCTTCCGTTGAGTGATGCGCGTTGGGGCAACATACATCCTTTTGTTCCTACCGAACAGGCTCAAGGATATCAAATTATGCTAAAAAAACTAGAAGACCAGCTTACCGAAATCACAGGATTTGCAGGTACTTCCCTTCAGCCCAATTCTGGAGCACAGGGAGAATATGCTGGACTTATGGTTATCCGTGCCTACCACGAATCCCGTGGTGAAGGTCATAGAAATATTTGCCTTATCCCATCCTCTGCCCACGGAACCAATCCCGCCAGTGCAGTGATGGCTGGAATGAAAGTAGTGGTTACCAAAGCCACCGAAGAAGGAAACATAGACGTAGAAGATCTAAGGGCAAAAGCCCTGGAGCACAAAGACAATTTGGCTGCCCTTATGGTCACCTATCCTTCCACTCATGGGGTTTACGAAAGCGCCATTAAGGAAGTTACCAGTATTATCCATGAAAATGGCGGGCAAGTATACATGGACGGTGCCAACATGAATGCCCAAGTTGCCTTAACCAATCCGGGAGCCATTGGAGCGGATGTATGCCACCTTAACCTGCACAAGACCTTCGCCATCCCCCATGGAGGAGGAGGCCCAGGAGTAGGTCCTATTTGTGTAGCAGAACAGTTAGTTCCATTTCTTCCTACTAACCCTGTTATAAAAACAGGAGGGGAAAATGCCATTACGGCTATTTCGGCAGCCCCTTGGGGAAGTGCCCTAGCCTGTATTATAAGCTATGCTTACATCACTATGTTGGGGGAAAGTGGATTGAAAAAATCTACCCAGTTTGCCATTCTTAATGCCAATTACATAAAAGAAAGGCTTAATGGACATTACAGCACCCTTTATACTGGGGAACGTGGACGCGCTGCCCATGAAATGATCATAGATTGCCGTCCGTTTAAAGAACACGGTATAGAGGTATCCGATATTGCCAAACGCCTTATGGATTATGGCTTCCACGCCCCTACCGTATCTTTCCCGGTAGCTGGAACGATCATGGTAGAACCCACCGAAAGTGAAAGTTTGGAAGAATTGGATCGCTTTTGCGATGCCATGATCTCCATTCGCAAAGAGATCGAAGCAGCCACCAAGGAGGATCCAAACAACGTATTGAAAAATGCCCCGCATACACAAGGCATGCTCACCAATGATGTGTGGGACTTCCCTTATTCCAGGAAAGAAGCTGCCTTCCCACTGGAGTACATTGCGGAAAACAAATTCTGGCCAAGTGTACGAAGGGTAGACGATGCTTATGGAGACAGAAACCTTATCTGTACCTGTGCTCCTATCGAGGAGTTTATGGAAGCTTAGGGATTAATTATTATATTTAATAGGTAATCCTATATATCGTACATGGCACCTACTTTTTATTTAAGATGCTTTTTCTTGCTTTTTGCAACCCTTTCATTTGCACAAGATGAAGGATTACTACTTAATTATGAATTCAATGGTGACCTTACAGACAGTAGCATTAATTCTTGGGATGCCATAGCTCATGGTATTACCTATGGTCCTGACAGGGACGGAAATACGAATGCCGCTGTCTATTTCGACGGAATTGATGATTATATAGAATTACCCAATTCATCCATACTAAAACCTGACCTTCCAGTCTCTTTTTCTTTTTGGATAAAATACGATAGTGATTCGCATGAGGACCGAGCCGTTTTCAATACTTCTTTTGAAGACGATCGGAGTTCCGGGGTGTATTTCAACACTCAAATCTCAACAGGGAATTATGCCATTAATTATGGCGATGGATCCCCTTTTTACAATCCTACCTCAAGAAGGTCTTATGTAAGCAATACCGCTATAGATACGGAAAGTTGGCACTTTATTGTCGCTGTAATAGAATCTGCAACGAATATGCGGATCTATGTAGACTGTAATGAAAGTGGCGGATCCTATTCAGGAACGGGTGGTCCCTTGGTCTACTCCACTACTCCTGGGAATATTGGAAGAAGGGATCGTGATCTAGGGGTTCCAGCGCTGTACTTTAAAGGTGCTTTAGACGATTTCAAGTATTGGGATGTCGCCCTGAGTAACGAAGACATCATCAATTTGTGTCCTGATCTTAGTGTGCCATCAAACTCAAAAGAACTATCGGTTAAGATCTTTCCCAATCCAGCAGCTTCCAAAGTACATATCGTTTCCAATTGGCTTATCGATGAAATAGTTGTTTACAATGCCGCAGGGCAGGTAGTACAAACATCGGTTTACACATCAACAATGGACATCGGGAATTTGGCTCCTGGCATTTATCATATAGGTTTTATAGGGAACAATGGTGCCCTAACCAAGAAGCTCGTTGTAGAATAATAGATTGTTTACAACAAACTTTCGCATTTCTCCGTTTTCCTTTTTTCAGCATATTTACATAAGGGTCAAAAGTTTATTTGCTACTTTTAACCCCATAATACATTTCTATGGGCATACAAATTACGGGTATAGGGAGCTTTATCCCTAGTACCATTGCACCCAACAAAGGGTTCGAGAATCATGACTTTTACAATGAGGACGGATCCCCTTTTGGACAAGAGAACGATGTAATCATCAAAAAATTCAAGGCCATCACAGGAATTGAAGAACGGCGTTACATCAAGGACAAGCTGGTGACTTCAGAAATCGCCCATTTTGCAGCAGAAGCAGCTATACAAGATGCAGGGATCGATAAAGAAACCCTCGATTACATTATTGTGGCGCACAACTACGGCGATGTAAAGTTTGGGACCCAACAAAGTGATACCGTACCAAGTCTAGCATCCCGAGTGAAACATTTACTTCGCATTAAAAACCCTTCCTGTGTGGCTTACGACATCCTTTTCGGGTGTCCTGGATGGGTAGAAGGTATGATACAGGCTCAGGCCTTTATGAAAGCAGACATGGCAAAAAAATGCCTAGTCATTGGTGCCGAAGCCCTTTCTCGGGTAGTAGACCAACACGATAGGGACTCCATGATCTATAGCGATGGTGCCGGTGCTACAGTTTTGGAAATGAAGGAGTCCAACGAGAGTGATATTCTTGGCCATTGCAGTGCTACCTATGCTTATGATGAAGCCCATTTTATTTATTTTGGAGAGTCCAACAACCAAGACAGTGATGCTCGTAGGTATATTAAAATGTACGGGAGAAAAATATACGAGTTTGCCCTTAGCAATGTGCCCAAGGCCATGAAAGATTGTTTGGATAAAAGCGGGGTGACTATTGAAGACGTAAAGAAAATCTTTATCCATCAAGCAAACGAAAAGATGGACGAAGCCATCATAGACCGATTCTACAAATTGTATGGCATGGAACCCCCAGAAGGTATTTTGCCCATGACCATAGACAAATTGGGGAATTCGAGCGTTGCCACGGTCCCTACTATCTATGATCTGGTGGTTAAAGGAAATTTGGAAGGACATGAAGTAAACAAGGGAGATATCGTTATCTTTGCAAGTGTTGGTGCGGGCATGAACATCAATGCGATTGTTTACAGAATTTAATCTATGTACGAAGGAAAATTTCCAAAAAAGCGATACAAGCATACGCTTAAATTTTTAAAGAACTTTGTTTCTCAAGACGAGTCTATTTTGGACCTTGGCGTGGTAAATCCTTTTTCTGAAATTTTAACCAAGGAAGGGTATAAAGTCACCAATACAGCTGGGGAAGACCTCGATCTCGATACCAGTTCTGTACAAACCGACAATTACGATGTAGTAACTGCTTTCGAAATATTCGAGCACCTTGTTTCCCCCTTTAATGTAATTAATGATATAAAAGCTAAAAAACTTGTGGCTTCGGTTCCCTTAAAGCTTTGGTTCGCTTCTGCTTACCGAAGTAAAACAGACGAAAGGGACCGACACTATCATGAGTTTGAAGATTGGCAATTCGATTGGTTACTGGAAAAAGCCGGGTGGAAAATAAAAAAGAGGGAAAAGTTCACCAACCCTGTAAGAAAAGTGGGGATACGCCCTATCCTTAGGAGATTCACACCCCGCTATTATCTGGTTTATGCAGAGCGAATATAAATGGACTTCTACATCATTATCCCAGCCTATAACGAGGAAGCTCATCTAGAGCAGACTCTACGGTCCTTGGCAAACCAACATTTGCTACCTAAAAAAATCGTGGTGGTAGACGATGGTTCCACAGATAATACTTACACCATTGCAAGTTCACTTTCCGAAGAATACCCGTTCATTTCGGCAGTGCGAAATACCGCAGAAGCTGCAAACCGACCGGGAAGCAAGGTGGTGGAAGCTTTTTATAAGGGATTAGACTCCTTGGACGATAACTACGATATCCTCTGTAAGTTCGATGCCGATCTTATTTTTCCAGCTGACTATACCACACAGGTCGCTAAGATATTTCGACAAAACCCTGACTGTGGAATCGCCGGAGGATTCTGCTATATCGAGAAGCAAGGAAATTGGGTGTTGGAAAATCTAACCAACAAAGACCACATACGGGGAGCTCTTAAGGCTTATAGAAAAGCATGTTACGAACAGATAGGAGGACTTAAAAAAGCCATGGGTTGGGATACCGTAGACGAACTTTTGGCGAAGTACCACAATTGGCAGGTGATTACCGAAGAAAGATTGCATGTAAAGCACCTAAAACCCACAGGGCATAGCTATTCTGGAAAAGCCGCTAGGAAACAAGGGAACGCCTTCAAAAAAATGAGGTATGGTTTCTTCCTTACGGTTATAGCTACAGCAAAACTGGCCCTTAAAAAGAAAAGCCTATCCTACTTTTTTGGAACAATCACTGGATACCTAAATACCAAAGGAGATTATATGGTTTCCACAGAAGAAGGAAAGTTTATCCGAAAATACCGCTGGAAAGCCATCAAAAGTAAAATTTTCGGCAACGCATAACGTTACTTTAACAACCAAACCAACTCATTATCTTATTTTTGAACATCAATCACATCCCATGAAAAGAATACTAACCATCGCCATTGCATCTGTACTATTTGCCTGTAATTCTGGTGAAAAAGAAACCCAAACTATTACTGAAGAAACTACCCCAAAAACCCCAAAGAATATCATTCTCTTGATTGGGGATGGTATGGGCCTTAGTGAGGTGTCTGCCAGTCTCTACTTTCAGGAACAACCTTCCAATTTTGAACAATTCTCTGTGGTAGGACTCATAAAAACTTCTTCATCTGATAATTTAATTACCGACTCTGCTGCTGGTGCCACAGCTTTTGCCAGTGGGGTAAAAACTTTTAATGGCGCTATAGGTGTCGGTGCCGATTCTACTGAGGTA
>JANQKN010000152.1 GCA_028281065.1 Flavobacteriaceae bacterium
GAAGAGAAACGATGTTTTTTGGTTTACTTTCTTTCATGAAATTGGTCATATTTTATTGCATGGGAAAAAGTATATTTCTATTGAAAATATTAACTATGAAGGTGAGATTTTAGAGTATGAAGAAGAAGCGAACTCTTTTGCTTCCGAATGGTTGTTATCAAGTGAGGAAGAAGAGGAAATATTACAATATCATATATTAAATGATAAAGTTATAATGGACTTTGCTATAAAGTTCTCAACCCATCCTGCTGTTATAATTGGTAGGCTCCAGCATAAGGGTATAATAGGTTATCAGGATGGAAGAAATTATTTTGAATCTATAAATTTTGAAGTTATTAATTAAAAATATGTGCTGATAAAGAAATAAAAAGTAAAAATCCAATCTATTGCTGGTAACAATAAATTGGATTATAAAATGGGATTATAAAGTTTTCGAGGACTTCAAATATTAAGACTTATCATCTTAATACATCCCTTGTATTGTTATACAAAGGTATATAAATAAATCTAATTGAATAAAGCCAAGTATAACTGTACTACCTGAACAGTAAACTCAAGCTGTTTTAAAGAACTGAGCTAATCCCAAAAAACAAATAAAAATGGGACCGTATAATTTTAAAGTTAATAGAAAGAAATATCAAAATGATAATCCTTCTATTACAGGTAGAGAAGTTCTGATAAAGGCTGGCTTAGAACCAGTAGAAGATTATGAACTACTAATAAAAGTAAATGAAAAAGGTTTTGAGCCTGTACAATTAGATGAAGTAATTGATCTAAAATCACCAGGTATAGAAGGCTTTTTTGCTAAGCTTTATAAAAAGTTAATTATTTATGTTGATGATGAACCTGTGGAAGTAGAAGAGGTCAATATGACTCCTGATGAAATACTAATTGCAGTAGGAAAAAATCCAGAAGGATTTTATCTGAAACAAATAAGCGGACATAGAGAAATTGGCTATAAGAATGACAGAGAGCATAGAATATTCATAAAGAATGGATTGAGATTTAGCTCTTGCAAACTTGAACCTACAACCGTATCATAGTCATGTTAGTAGGTAATCAAGAACTTATGAATCAGTTGCAGAGCAAAGGATTCGAAACTTGGATGCACACAAATAATTTTGTGTGCTTCAAGTTTATCGTACCAATCGGAAGATTCAAGGATAAGGAGATTGAAGTTGCTTTACAAGCGCCACAATATCCTTTATTACCTCCTACAGGCCCTTATATAAAGCCTCATTTGCTGCCGATTAGTGGCGGTGGCGGAGCACATCCTTTAGGGGGAATACATGATAGAAAGATTCCAACTTCAGATTTTCAATATTGGAGTCGTCCTTTTCGAGGCTGGACTTCAGGAATGGATATAAATGATTATTTAGCTTTTTTAAGAACCTTATTAGATTTCGAATGAACTATAGTATTGCAATGACCGAGAGTGTAAACAAAAAACTTTTTGATCATCTTATTAGAGAAGACGGCCAAGAAGATTTATGCTTTGCTTTTTATAAACCATCTACTGGTAGCAAAAGAAAGACTGGAATTATTGTAGAGGTCTTACTACCTGAGCAAGGTGATAGAAACGTACATGGAAATGTAAGTTTTAACTCAGACTATTTTGATAAGGTTACATCTTATGCTCTAGCTCAAAATCTAGGCATTTGTTTCATTCATAGCCATCCCTTTCCTGGATGGCAGGGAATGAGTTTCGATGATGTTAAGGCTGAGAAAATGTTGGCACCAAGAGTGAGAGCAGTTACAGGCTTACCCTTAATCGGAATGACTTTAGGAACAGATAACTATTGGAGTGCACGATTCTGGATTAAAGAAGCTCCTAGTACATATGAAAGATATTGGTGTGAGTCAGTTAGAATAGTTGGAAAGTTGTTAAAACCTTATTTCTACGATAAAATCATTCGCAAAACTAATTATGCAGAGGAATTTTCCCGTACAATTTCTTCATGGGGTGAATCAAAACAGCAAGAAATTTCCAGATTAAAAATTGGTATAGTTGGGTTAGGTAGTGTTGGGGCTTTGATTACCGAAGCGCTTATGAGAACAGGAATTAGAAATATGACATTTATTGATTTCGATTTAGTTGAACTAAAAAATTTAGACAGATTATTAGCCATAAACAGATCTGACATTGGCAAATATAAAGTTGATTACCAAAAGGAAAGACTTTTAAAAACAGAACTGTTGCGAGACTTAGTTATAAATGCTGTTCCATACAGTATTTCAGAAAGGAAAGGATTAAATGCTGCACTAGATTGTGATATACTTTTTTCTTGCGTCGACATGCCCTTGCCTCGATATATCCTAGATTGTTTATCATTCGCAAATTTAATTCCCATAATTGACGGAGGTATTGATACAAATCCAAAAAAAGATTTGTCAAACATTGATCAAGCCCGATGGAAAGCACATACAATTGGACCAGAGAGAATCTGTATGCAATGTTTAAATCAATATAAGCCTGAAGATGCTGCCCTAGAATTATCTGGTGATTTGGAGAACCCAAATTATATTAAAGGTTTACCGGAAGATCATTTTATTAATAGAGGAGAAAATGTATTTGCTTTCAGCATGAGTTTGGCGAGTATGGAAATGCAACAATTCTTATCACTAGTATTAAAACCAAGAGGAATATATTACGGACCTAAAGAAATGGACTTCGTCACTGGTACAATAGATTCAGATTTTGAAAATGAGTGTGAGAAGGATTGCAAAATTTCAAATAGTCTTACAGGCATGGGTGATCAATTAAATGAATCATTAGTCATGAGGCATGTTGGTGCAGAAAAAAGTAGGGAGAAACACAAACAAATTTGGAATAAGGATAAAAATAAGAGAAGTGTTTTTGAATTTCTTAAAGCTTCGATTAATTCATTCCTTCATTTATGATTACAAGTCCCTAACCTCCCTAAACTCAAGTAGCCTCATCAATCAAGAAGTTTACCAACTTCCACCGCCACTGCCAAAGCCACCGCCCGAGGAACCTCCCCCACTACTGGAAGAAGAACTACTCATAGTTAAGAAGATGTTAATTATTACCGAACGTTTGGTAAAATACTAAAAATTACTATATATTTGCACCATGAGACCACAAAAAGTATCCGATATTGAAACATTACAAGGACTATTGTCTGTTTTCCGTTCCAAGGGATACGATGGGGCAAGTTTAAATGAACTGTCACAAGCCGCTGGATTAAAAAAGGCAAGTTTGTATCATCGGTTCCCAGGTGGAAAAAAAGACATGACCTTAGCAGTTTTGGCTTTTATGGAATCTACATTAAAGGAACATGTGTACGAAGTATTGACAGATACTAAACAACCTGGCCAGGTGAGAATGACAAAGACTATAGAAAATATAGACGGATTATATAAAGGCGGGGAAGAAATCTGCATGTACCGATCATTATCGCTGGATACAGGTATCAACATATTTGGGAAAGAGATACAGCAAGGTATTCAGCTATTACTGGATGGTTTTATTTACTTTGGAAAAGAAATGGGAATGACGGAAGAAATGTCCATTAGCAATGCCGAACAGACCTTTATTGATATTCAAGGGAGCTTGGTATTAGCAAAATCTATGGGTACTACCCGCCCTTTCAAAAACATACTTGTCCAAATAAAAGAGAGATATCTTAAATAAAATTTTTTATCCATATAATTTACCGAATGTTCGGTAATAAATTAAATAGTAACTTTAAAAACAAAAAAATGAAAACTAATGCAAGAACTTTTTTAATCGCTCTATTGTTCCTATTCACATTTTCTGTGATTTCCTTTGGTCAACCCGAAGATCGGAGCATATACAAACATTCCTATGCCACTACCTTCAATACTGTAGATGTTGATGGTTTAGATATTTTTTATCGAGAAGCGGGTCCCAAAGATGCCCCTACCCTTGTTTTACTGCACGGCTACCCCACATCTTCACACATGTTCCGTAATTTGATTGAGGATCTTTCCTCAGAATATCATTTAATCGCACCGGACTATCCGGGTTTTGGAAGAAGTGCCCAGCCACCCATGGCTTCTTTTAATTA
Organism: Flavobacteriaceae bacterium; assembly: GCA_028281065.1. Classification (GTDB taxonomy): domain Bacteria; phylum Bacteroidota; class Bacteroidia; order Flavobacteriales; family Flavobacteriaceae; genus Aureisphaera. Next base: position 4,053 of record JANQKN010000152.1, read on the forward strand.
TACTTTTGACAATTTTGCTGAGATCATCGGTAAATTACTGGTAAAGTTAAAGATTGATCGGTACAGCCTATACTTAATGGATTACGGTGCGCCTGTGGGTTTTAGAATCGCTTCAAAAAATCCAGAAAAAATAACATCTTTAATTATCCAAAATGGAAATGCCTATGATGAAGGATTGCGTGATTTTTGGAATCCCCTCAAGAAATTTTGGAAGGATAATACAGCAAAGAACTCAAAACCATTAGAAGGGTTTCATTCTCTTGCTGGATTAAAGTGGCAATATACCCATGGAGTCAAGGATAGTTTGAAGATTAGCCCCGATAATTGGACTATAGACCTACAGCATCTAACCCGCCCGGAAAACAACGAAATACAATTGGCTTTGTTTTATGATTACAGGACTAATGTACCCTTGTATCCCAAATGGCAACAATACCTTAGGGATCACCAACCCCCCACCCTTATTGTTTGGGGAAAAAACGATTTCATTTTCCCAGCCGAAGGTGCATATCCATACAAACGGGATCTAAAGAATCTAGAAATGCATTTGCTGGATACAGGACATTTTGCTCTAGAAGAAAAAGGAAAGGAGATTGCTAACTACATTTCAAAATTCTTAGCAAAAAATCATATAAAATAACATTGTAGGTATGCAACTAATAAGTAAAAGTATGTACTGGAATAGTAAAAGACGCTATTCCAGTACCATTGCAAAAAGAAGTGTAATCTAATAAAAGGAATAATGAAATACACCAGTGATATTGCCTTTACTCCAGCAGTAAAAGCATTTCAAGAAGCAAACAATTCACGAAAAATCTATGAGCGGGTGGAGCAATTTGGAGGGTGGCAATCTAAAGTTACTCCAGATCTACAACAATTCCTAAGCACTACGAATTCTTTCTATTTTGGAACTTCCAACAGTTTGGGACAACCATATATTCAGCATCGGGGTGGTCCCAAAGGTTTTTTAAAAGCCATAGACGACAAATGTCTGGCATTTGCTGATTTTTCGGGAAATAAGCAATATATATCTATAGGAAACTTGAGCGAAAATGATAAGGTTTTTATTTTTTTGATGAACTACAGAAATCAAACCAGAATTAAGATTTGGGGTACCGCTAAGGTGATTCACAATGACCCCGAATTAATTACTTCATTATCCGATGAAAGTTACCGGGCCAAACCAGAACGGGCCATACTCTTTAAAATAGAAGCCTGGGATGTGAACTGTAGACAACATATTACCCAACTCTATACCAAAGAGGATATAGAACTGGTAACACAGCCTTTAAAGAACAAAATAAAGGAGTTAGAGGAAAAACTATCCGAAAGATGAAGTCTTTTACCAACTCCCACCGCCGCCACCTCCAAAGCCGCCGCCCGAAAAACCACCGCCACTACTGCCGCCGGAGCCACTACTGGATGGGGAACTCACCATAACATTACCCGCAGAAGTCATACTGCTGCTAAAGGAATTGGAAAAACTATGGAAATTGTGGTAGCTACCACCATGCTGATACCATGAAGGCAACGGAATATCAAGATCCTCGAACTTCTTGGCCCATTGCTTAAAAGAACCAAAACTCAAGGCATAGGCCATCGTAGATTCAAAATAGAGTGGACTTTCGTTCAATAGCATTTTTAGTTTTCCCTCTTCAGCGGTTTTTATAAACTGTTTAAATCCTTTGAGTTCAGACAGTATCCGCGTACCGTGCCTGTTCTTTTTAATCATAAAGGAATTGATGATCAACAGGACCACACAACTCACAAAGCCTGCAATGGCTGCTAAAAAGCCCCAAAAATAGAGGAACAGGAGTACAATAAGAAAGATAGCAAACACCAAGGCAAAGGCCGTCCAGCCCAATACCTTTTTCGATTTAGGCACATAGTAACGCTGCGCCGCCTTTTTTAAAAGGGCCTTGGCACTACTCATCTTACTGTGGAACTTATTGCGAAGGCTACTCACCAATACGGTCTGCCGACCACTAAAAAGCCCGTCGAAAATCTTGCGTTCGTAATGGGGACGTCCTGCAGGCAATTCTTTTAGTTTGGTAAGTTGGGTGTCGTCCTTGGCAAAGAGCCCTTCCTTTTCAACATGTTTTACTTTTATAAGCCCTTGCGCTCCCCAATATGGGATGAGGGCAATTAAATCCTTGGTATCGCCCCGATCGTCAATAAGAAAGCCTGCCATAGCGGGATCCATGTCTTTGGGTGGGTAAAAACTAGTGATGGCAGGCGCGGGATCGTCCTTCCCATGCCGTTGAAACACCATATAAAAGATCATAAGCAATCCTCCCAAAACAAGGGTCCATCCGTATTTGTTCCAAAAAGGAAAGGCAGGTTTCAGTTCTGCTATGCTATTGGTAGGCAGGTTCACCAAAATAGTAACCGCATCGCCATAATGCGAAGCAAAACCGGGTTTGGATCTAGTTGTAATGGTACTATATCCTACTGTGGTGTCAAAGTCCTCCGAAGGTTCCGTAAAACCCGCTGGGCCTGCATATAGGAACACATCGGATGCATCCAGGTCTGTACCATCGGGTAGGTGTATGGTAAAGGACATATTGGTAAAGGGTGGATACCATTGGGTGGGTTTTAGGTTCCAATAGAACCGTGTGGCCTCTTTTTCGAACAAAAAGGCATGGTCTACCCGGTATCGGATTTCATAATGTACATCGCCCTCTATGGTTCTGTTAGGATCTCCTATCTTGATCTGAATGTAATTGTTGAACCGCTGTTCGAATTTGGACGAAGTCGTAAATTTATGATCCGGCACTTCTATATCACTGATCTTAATCTCGCGTTTTTCTTCCGCTCCGGTTTCCGTAACTAGATCGTATTTGGTCTGGATGTTTCTTAAAATACCATGTTTCTGCATGGTAAAGTAGACATCGTATTTTTCGACCACCTCAAAGAAGCCCTCTTCGTGTATGTACACATCTACTTCGTAGGCTTTTACGTTAAAGCCCTGCGCCCAAACCGAGGTGCTACATAAAAGGAAACAACAACACAATAGTAATTGATGATGGAACTTCATAAGCCTAGGATGAAAAATCAACTTTTACGTTTTCACGTTCGGCCTCTGCGGTTTCGAAATAGTCGAAATGCTGGTAACGAAACATGCCCGCAAACAGTACACCTGGGAAACTCTCCCCATAGGTGTTGTTTTCACGAACGGTACCATTGTAATAACGTCTGCTACGCTCTAGGTTTTCTTCAATCTCGTTCAGTTTTTCCTGCAGTTGGATAAAGTTGGTATTGGCTTTCAGGTCTGGGTAGGATTCACTTAAAGCAAAAATGCTTCTCAGGGTTTGCTGTAAAGCATTTTCGGCCTTGATTTGCCCGTTAATGTCACCTGTGGGTACAGCAATAGCACTATTCCGCGCCTGGATGGCACGCTCTAAGGTTTCTTTTTCGTGGGCGGCATATCCTTTTACGGTTTCCACCAAATTAGGGATAAGATCATACCTACGTTTTAGGGCAACGTCGATGTTGCTCCAGGCATCTTTCACCAAGTTGCGGTTCTTCACAAACTTGTTAAAAATGGCGATGGCAAAGAATACAATAAGGAGTAAGAGAACGAAAATTGCAATGGCAGTGAGATTCATGTTTTTTCTTTATTGGTTAGTCAGCGGGTGAAGATGTTACATCTTCTGTCCCCTAAAGGTACCAACTTTTTGGGTTTGTAAGGCAACCTTTCCCAAAATAACCTAAACATCATAGATGATTAGTCCTTAGCTATTTAGCTAAAAGAAAAAACTCCCTAAATAGGGAGTTTGATACTTTTAAAATACTTAAAACCAACCTAGAATCATTCTTTAATGATCGTAAAGCGTTCTGTGGACTTCTTCCCTTTTATCACCAAAAAATATATTCCGGATTTGAGCCCTTGAAGGTTCAACTCGTTTGTATTGACAGCTCTATTGGGAATATTAACTGGATATCCGGCGGCATTATATACTTCAACATCCTGAATATCCACCGCTGCATCTATATAGATATTATCGTGGGTAGGATTGGGGTACACCGTGAAATTTTTACTGCTACTCGTAAATGTGACCGTACGAGCGATGCCATAATTACCCTGCATGTCATAATCGTTCGTAACAAACTTGGCCCTTACCTTTACTTGATACGGGATGTTCAAGGATAAGTTAAGATTTGCAAACAATGTACTAATTGCAATTTCCCCTGAATCTGGCACCCCATGGTAAAAAGTGGTCCCATCGCTGCTTCCTCCACTAATATCGACAATATGAAGTACGTATTCGGTCGCTGCCTTTTTTTCATCTACACGAAGCACTCCGCTTACATCTAGTGTTCCGTAATAACCGTCAGAAAGTTTCGTGTCTGGCTCCAATCTAATCTGCTTGGTGGTTGAATACTTCCCATTGAACCCATCATAAAATTTGGCTCTTACCTGTACATCATAATCTTGATAAAACTGCACATTCGTAGTGCTGAACAACCGATCGTAGGTTAAAATGTGAGGATTGCTGCCAGGATTACCCGTGTATTGGTTTCCTGAGCCATCGTTAAACACAAATACAAACTCGTCTGCATTATGTACTTCATCACATATAATATCTTCACTTAGATCCAATACCCCAAAGGAATCATTGTTTACATTGGTTTCAAAGTTGTTTTCTATATTATAGTCTTCGTCATCAGCCAGAAAATAATCCAAAAGCATAGAACTGTCTATGTTGGTTTGGTCTAAGTCGTCAGAAATATATCTGTAATGCCCAAACTTCATTATGTTGGATACTCTTTGATCTGGACCATGCTCTTGCCAAACTATATTTTTAAAAGGCAACATTTCATGATTGTATACATTGGGCCCTTCAAAAGTGTGATTATAGCTTATGTCATCGTTAACTATCTTTTCACCATTCAACCAAATGTCCATATACCCAGAATTTGGATCATCATGATCGCTCCAGCGAACCTCTAAAACCAATTCGTTCCATCCGTAATCAGCTGAATTATTACTAGTTGGTGTATCTGAAGAGGTTAATAAGTCCTTTCTACTAGACCCTCCGTAATACTGATTGGATAAATCGGCAACAGATTGGCTGTTCAATAAACAGTTCGCATTATTTCCTTCATACTCTCCTGAAGTAGGATCTAATGGGCATCCATCACAATGAGGGTCTATAAAACCTTCCTTTACCCTAAACTCTAAACCATACTGAAAGGTCAATACTGCGTTTGAAGTGCTACTCGCTTCATGATCAAACTTAACCAAAAATTGGGGCAAGGGTCTTACTCTATACGTATCGAATGAATTGGTCTCGTTATTTATGATTTGTAAAATGTTATGGGTTTTAGAGTTACTGGGAGTTGCAATTCTAAAATTTTGATCAATATAAAACTTCAACTTATACCAACCCACTGTACTGGCATTGGTAAGGGAGGTGAACGCAGCTTCTGCTCTTCTGGAAGTTTCTATCGGGTTACAGATCTTATCCGAAGGATCACCATGAACCTCAATACGGAAATAATCTTCCATTAGGTCATCCTGACCAATCCCAACTCGGGAGTGTTCCTTGATTTGAAATTTAAAACTATCGGAAAACCCCGATGCATTATCAAAAGGAAAATTGGGACAATTGGTATTATTATTAATACCAAGTCCTTTATCGTTATAGGTTTCTAAAAAATCGATATAGACATGTTCCTGGTTGTTCTGGGCTACCCCAATGTGCATTGAGGCGATAGCAATAAGCAATAAAAGTTTTTTCATAATTATAAGGTTTGGTTACTATAACAGAAAGACGACACCTAAAGCAAACCACTTTAAAGCAAAGGGTTGCATCAATATGCATTGTCTTATTTAATAAAATAGCGGGAGGGAAAACAAAATTACAACAATAGATAGGTGGAAACAAATGCTAAAAACAAAAGTTTTTTAGAAACCAGACTTATTGTTAAGCGAAATACTTTCTAAACTAGTACAGACTGGTAATGATCTCCTCTATGGAAAGCCCTTCGGCTTCTGCCTTGTAGTTTTTGATGAGACGGTGACGAAGAATCCCAATAGCTACTTTTTGAACGTCTTCGATATCGGGTGAGAATTTACCATGCAAAGCAGCATGTGCCTTAGCTCCCAAGATCAGGTTTTGCGAAGCCCTAGGCCCTGCACCCCAATCCACGTAGTTCTTTATGGTATCGGTAGCTGCTTGGCTTTTGGGACGGGTTTTCCCAACCAAGGTAACAGCGTATTCTATTACATTATCCGCTACAGGAATTTTACGGATGAGTTTCTGGAAGTGAATGATCTCTTCGGAAGTAAACAACGGATTTACCTGCGCCATTTCCCCCATGGTGGTTGCCTTAACCACTTCTACTTCTTCCGAAAAAGTAGGATAATCCAAATTGATGGCAAACATGAAACGGTCCAACTGCGCTTCGGGTAATGGATAGGTTCCTTCTTGCTCAATAGGGTTTTGGGTAGCCAATACAAAGTAAGGAAGATCCAATTTGTAATGGTGTCCTGCTACGGTCACCGCACGTTCCTGCATGGCTTCCAAAAGGGCTGCCTGTGTTTTGGGCGGGGTACGGTTAATCTCGTCTGCCAAGATGATATTTGCGAAAATGGGCCCTTTTATGAACTTAAATTCGCGGTTGTGGTCCAAGATTTCGGATCCCAATATATCACTGGGCATTAAATCCGGGGTAAACTGAATCCTTTTAAACTGCAACCCCAAGGCTTGGGCCACGGTATTTACCAATAATGTCTTAGCCAGCCCAGGTACCCCAATAAGCAGGGCATGTCCACCAGAGAAGATGGAAAGCAGTACTTGCTCTACCACTTCGTCCTGTCCTACGATTACTTTTTTAATTTCGGAACGCAAAGCATTATACTTGGAGACCAATTGCTCCACGGCGGCTACATCTGACATAGATTTGGAAGGCTTAGTTAGTATTCTTTAACCAATTGCTTTTAAAGTCGCATTGGGTATAGTCGTTATTAACATTCACGTAGGTGTCCATGATTTTTTTGTTCTGCCATTTTCCAATGATCCGGATTTGTTTCTCCTTAAGGGCCAAATCCTTTATTTTTTCATAGTCCCTACTAAAATCGGAAGGGTGTTCTTCGTATTTCTTGGTAACGGTAAGTATTTTGAAAGAGCTCTTCCCTGTTCTGTCCCTATCGATAAAGACCTTGGAAACCTCGCCCTCTGCCAAGTTGTATACTTGAGCACTTAGGGTTGGGTCCATCTTGGTAAGATCGAAACGGGTATCGAACGTAAGTGGATTTACGAGCTGTCCCCCGTTGTTACGGGTTTCTTTTTCGTCGGAAAACTCTCGGGCGGCTTCTGCAAAATCCAACTCACCCGAACTAATTTTGGTGCGGATGTCTTCAATTTGCTTTTCGGCAGCATCGATGGTTTCCTGAGATACTTCTGGGAACAACAATATATGGCGAACGTCTACTTCCTGACCACGGATTTCATCGACCATGAGGATGTGGTAACCGTGTTCGGTTTCGAATGGTTCACTCACTTCGCCTTCCAACAAAGAGAAAGCGACGTCTTTAAATTCCTTGGCAAAAGGGGTAGCTTTTGTAATCCCTTTGTAAAGTCCTCCTTTGGAAGCCGATCCTGGGTCTTTGGAATACAACACGGCACGAGTAGAGAAGCTCATTCCGTTTTCCACTACGTCCCTACGGTATATATTCAACTGATCGATCACTTCTTGCTTGGCTTCTTCGGTGATTTCAGGTTTTATGACAATCTGCGCCACTTCCACCTCAGCACTAAAAATAGGTCTTTCATCTTCTGGAATAGAGAAAAAGAACTGACGTACTTCTTCCGGGGTTACTTCTACATCTTCTACAATATTGCGTTGCATTTCTGCAGCAAGCATTAAGGTTTTATTGGTTGCAAACAGCTCCTTGCGCAATTCTTCGATACTTTCTTTCCTGTAAAATTGAGCTACCTTTTCTTCATCACCCCCAAATTCCCCAATGATGTAATCCAATTGCTGTTCGATACGCTGGGTAATCTCCACATCGCTCACAAACAAGCTGTCCTGCTTGGCGTGGTGGGCGTATAACTTATCCTCCATGAGTTTTCCCAATAGCTGGCAACGGCTTACATCCTCTATAGAAATTCCTTGCTCCCTAAGCTCTACGTAACTTTTATCTATATCGCTATCCAACACCACGTATTCTCCTACTACGGCAGAAACACCTTCGGCCTTATATCTTTTAAAAGGTGGCTTTACCGTGTCTTTTTTAACAGCTACATCACTTTTGTCCTGTATAACATTGGTGCTGTCTATGACAACTTCCTGTGCGTTAATACCCACAACAACAAATAATAACAGAAGGGTAACTAGGTTAGTAAGGGTAGATCTCGAATTTTTTATCCTTAATTGCATCTTTTGTAATATCCTTTTCTAAATTCTTTATCAGTTCCAGTTTTCTTTTATTCAATATAATCTGGTCGATGGTAGGGGCAACAAACGATAGCGGGGCTATGTCGTTGCGATACAACACATCTTCTATTTTCACCAAATATACTCCTAATGAGTCTTGCAACTGTGTAAAATTTGATTTTTTTAACACTTGGGCTTCCAATTGCATGACAATAGGCAATTCTTTAAACAACACTTCCTTTTTCACCCAAATGGAATCGTTGAAATTGAACGACTTAAATTGAATACTAAGCTCATCCAATGAAGCGATATCGTCGGCTTCGAAACGCTGCAGTTTTTGGCTTACATCGTTTAGGTTGGCAAAGTTTTCGGGCACATGTATATACCGAAGCTGCACCAAGCCGTCATTCAGTCTAAAATTATCCTTGTTGGCTTCGTAATAGGCTGCTTTTTCCCCTTCGGTAATCGTGCTGTCCAGTAATTGGGAAACAATATTGCTTTTATAGGCTTCGGTAAAAAGGTCGGTCTTGTACTGCTCTATAAGCCTGTCGTATTCCTGAAGCTCTTGATCCGATAAATTGATCCTTGCCTGATCCATAAGTAACTGTTGGGTAGCCCAACGGTTAATGTAATTGGACACCAACAAGGTGCTGTCTTCGGGGGAAGTACTCTCGGATATGAGCTTCTCGATATCCTCCTCGTAGAGGTAGGAATCGCTTACGCGGGCAATAGGGGTCCTAGGATCGTCCTGCTTAAAATAATCACAGGCGGTTATGGAAAAAACAAGAACACAATAAAAAACTGCCCGTTTGTACATTTACGAATCCAATTCCTTTTTTAATTTCTTCAAGGCTTTTTTATTCACCTCTACTTTATACTTAGAACGGAGTGAATCCATCCAATTATCTTCCACATCCTTTTGGTAATCACTAATCACCTTTCCTTTTATTTCTTCGAAGGTTTTGGGACCTGGAGGCAATACCTCTTTTACATCTACTAAAGTAAAGGAACCATTATCCCCATAAATCTTGGAAACACCTACTTTAGGAACAAAATCCTTAGGCAATTTGGAATCATTCAATTCGAAAGAACCGTGGGTAAAAATAACCGTTCCCTTTTTTTCCTTCTTAAGCATCCCCCTAATTTCAAGACCGTGCTTCTCTTCTTTTATAAGCTCTATTACCTCTTTCATTAAGGATTCCGTGTTTGTAGTAAAAATATCGGCCTTTACCCGATCGCCCCAATTGTATTTGGAGGCATGTCTTTCGAAATAAGCTTGTTGTCCCAAGGTGTCATTTTTAGCTTCGTCCCAAACATTTTTGGTCATCACTTCAAAAATGAGCAAACCGTCACGGTACTCATTGATAATAGAGGCATACTCTTCGTTGCTAGCCTCCAATTGTTTTCTGAAGATTTCCTTTAGTTTGTTGGTTTCAAACTCATCAAAATAAGTATTGATAAGGGTCGTCTTTTGCTTGTAGGGCCTGGAGAGTTTTTGACGTTCTGCCACAAAAGCTGCAAAATCGTTGTAATGGATTTTCTCCCCACCTATTGTAAAGAGTACTTTGTTGTCTGCTTCTGAAAGGGGCTTGAACTCCCACTTGCGTTCTATGACTTCATCACCAAGGTAGGTTTCAAAGAAGGAAAGATCACCATCCAGGGAGTAGTTAAGCTTCTCCTTTAAAAGATCTTTTACAGCATTGGTTACAATCTTTGCCCTGTCTCCATTCTTTACCTTCACATCCAATTCGGGTTTAACTTCTTCGAAGGTTTTTTCGGTCCCTTTTTTATTCAGTTTAATGACGTGCCACCCAAATCGGGTCTGGATGGGCTTGGATATATCCCCTGAATTTTGCAATGCATAGGCTGTATTTTCAAAATTGGGTGCCCTAAGTTCCCCTTTAGAGAAGGGTCTCATTTTACCCCCATTAACCCCCGTGCCACGGTCGTCGGAATACTGATCTGCCAAATCTTCGAAAGACTGGCCTTGTTGTATCAAGGAATAGATATCGTCGATCCGTGTTTTTGCTTTGTTCAAACTATCGTTTCGGGTAGAGATCATAATGTGGGAAACCTCAATATTGGGTTCCTTCTTTCTGCGATCGTGTACTTTTATAATGTGGTAGCCGTATTGGGTACGTACAATATCGGAGATTTCCCCAACGGGTGTGTTATAGGCCATATTCTCGAAAGGATATACCATGGCAAAGGCTGAGAAATACCCCAATTTACCATTGCTTTTTTCCTTATTGGGCTCTTCAGACCTAAGTGTAACCAATTTGTTGAAGTCTTCCCCCAATAGGGCTTCGGCGCGGATCGCTTTGATTTTATTGTAAGCAACCAACGTATCTTCTGGGACAGCATCGAAATTACAAAGGATAAGGATGTGGGAAGCATCGATCTCTTCTTTGCTACGCTCATAGGCTTCCTTAACTATGTCTTCGGTAACTTGATCTTCGTAAATATAGCTACGGGAAAGCTGTTCTTCGTATTTGGAAAAATCCTTTTTATAGGCTTCCGCTTCATTGAGTTTCTGGTTGAAAGCCTCGGCAACCTTCAGCTTGTAGTCCACAAACAAATCCAGGTAACCATCTACGGTCTTCTGTTTTTCGTCCTGAACCAGGTTCAGGTTTTTGGTATAAACCCTTTTAAACTCTTGAACAGTAACGGGTTTTCCATCAATGGTCATAAGGATATCCTTCTTCTTTTGCCCTAAGGCAGAAGACACCGTTAAGAGTGCGATAACGAGTACTGGAAATAGTTTCTTCATAAACAGCATTTTTTTATTTGAAGCCACGCAAAAATATAAAAAAGCTAGGGTTGTACAAGTACGTTAACAGAACGTTATTAAACCCAGTAATGGTATTCCTTTGGTCATAAAATTTATGTACCTTGTATTTATAAAACGTAACAAGCAATTTTATTATGAAATATACCACCGAAATCGTCATCGCCCTTCCAAGGGAAGAGGTCATAAAAAAGCTGGACAACCCCGATAATATGAAGCATTGGCAACGTGGTCTGGTAAATTATAA